>NZ_NEXU01000072.1:0-103334 GCF_002224105.1 Psychrobacter sp. DAB_AL32B
TAAGATTAAGATTAAGATTAAGATTAATATTGAAAGTGAGCTTGAAGTAATTAAATTTGTCCACTCATACATAGTAATTATAGAATATGAGCAATGAAACAAAGCTACGTGAAAGTTTATAGTTAAATTTTTTTAGTATAGGATAGGACAACTGGGGGCTTTGATTAAGTAGGATAAGATTGGCGGTGAAGGAGGGATTCGAACCCTCGATACGCTATTAACGCATACACACTTTCCAGGCGTGCGGTTTCAGCCACTCACCCACTTCACCGTTTTTGATACTGCTAGATTTAATACTGAACAGATTATTCACCAGAAAATAGCTATAATTGACTGTTGGTCTGTTTTTGGACGACACTGATTTTTGAACGCCTCAGTATAGCGGATACGATTTAGAATGTCACGGCTTGCGCTGTATCTTTCTTTATTAGTGGACGCCTGCTAGGATAGCGCATACATAATAGTAGGCATAAATGGTTGAAAGTTGCATGGTCAGTATTTTTAAACGTAAATCCAGTATTAAAAATAGCATAACAATGACGGCAATCACTGCCGTACTCAGCATATCATCGGCACATGCTGATGACTTTATTCAGTGTAGTCAGTCATTTTATGGCGGCGTCTATCCCGAATTTACCAATACTAAGCTCAGTAATAATACCCAAGCGCTATGTATGGACGGTTTTGCCGTCATGTATTCTGGTGTATCACGTACGCCGCTGTGGTCAGCGGAATATCTGACTCGTAAACGTTTGCAGCAAGCCAAACAAATCGATCGCGAAGACAGCTTTCATGAAGAGAGCCGTCTACCACAATCTATGCGTGCCAAATTATCTGATTATTCAGGTTCAGGTTATGACCGTGGACATTTAGCACCCAATGGCGATATGGCCAATCGTAGCCAACAGTACGATAGTTTTAGCTTAGCCAATATCGCCCCACAATCGCCGCGTAACAATCGCTATATTTGGCGTAATATTGAATCTGCTACTCGCTATTTGACCCAACAATACGGTGAGGTTTATACAATCACCGGAGTGGCATTTACCGATAAAAAAACCAAGCAATTGGCTGAACGTGTACTGGTACCCAGTCATTTTTTTAAAGCAGTTTATATTCCAGCAAGCAATCAAGCAGGCGTTTATTTTGCGCCAAATGACGAGTCAGAGCGTATAGAAATCATTAGTATTGACGAATTAACCACGAAGATTGGTATCGATGTTTTACCTGTTCTTGATGCAAAAACCAAGTCCCAAGCCTTTAATTTACCCCTTAAAGCTGGCGAGGTACTAGATACGCCCAAAACACCTGAAGAAGAGCCCACTTGGATGTTATTTGTCTTAGCAATTTTTGAATGGCTTATGGCACAATTGCAGGCATAAGTCGTTTAAATGTAACTAAACCCCCACTGTTTTAAAAAATTAGGTAATGCGTTGTTAATGAATAGGAGAACTAAATGATTGACCCATTTGCTAATAATCACCAAAGTATGCAAATCGGTGAACTGGTGATCGAAAATCAAGAAGATAAAATTATTATTTATGGTGACATTAATCTGGTATTTGATGATGCTGGATATGAACAAGCACAGCAGTTGCACGAGCTCACCAGTAAAATTCTGCTAGCGTTTGAAAACAGAAGTCCTTATAGTAATAAAGACATTAAGTCAAAAGAAAAAGATGACCAATCGGATAAAATTATAGACAATCCGTTCCTGTAACTGTTTGATATGCTTTTGGTTTTCTAGAAATAATAAACTATAAAAAAATTACTAGGCAAATTCTTAAAATTGCTTATAATGAGTCAAGACATCGCTTATGTTGTTTATATTTTTTATGAAAAGCTAATCATTAACTAATTGCTCCTATTGGTAATTAATGTAAAATTACTCAAGAAAAGCTTAGCTTCTAATAAAAGATTGTCGGCAAAGGATAAGCATAGGACATCAGAAACATAATGTTTCTAGTAATCATTGATTGAAGGGAGTCTATTTATGAAATTATTCGCAAAAACTACATTAGCCATCGCTGGTATCAGTTTAGCAAGCATGGCATTCGCCGCTGATCCATTAGCCAATACTACTTGGCAGACCTATGATGAAGGCAAACCAAAAGGCGTGGTTAAAATCACTGAGTCAAATGGTGTACTAACGGGTAAGCTAATCAGCACAGTTTCAGAGAAAGGTCAGAAGCACGTGGGCATGACAATCATCTCTGGTCTAAAAGCTGATGGCAATGGTAAATACAGTGGTGGTAAAATCACTGATCCTGAAAAAAACAAAACTTATAAACTTACCGCTAACTTGAGCGGCAGCAACTTGGCTCTAAAAGGTCACTTAGGACCTTTCTCACGTAGCCAAACGTGGAAAAAGAAATAAGTTGATGTTGATGTAGTATTCTCATTAAGTCTAGTTGTTAGTTAAAACCAGCCTTAATCAAGCATAAAAAAGCCCGCATAACCGAAAGGTCGTGCGGGCTTTTTAGTTATGTCAGCTGCTTTGATAGTTAATAAAGCGAGAATATAAATAGCCTATCTTATAAATTCTGGATAGGCTTCCATACCACACTCTGTAATATCGGCACCTTGATATTCTTCCTCTTCGGAGATACGCAGACCAATTACCAATTTGATGAGGCTCCAAACGATTAAACTGGTCACAAATACCCAAGTAAAAATGGTAGCAGCACCGGCTATTTGACCTATTAAGGACGACGCTGGATTGGTCAATGGTACAATTAGTATGCCAAATAAGCCTACCACGCCATGGACAGAAATAGCACCTACCGGATCATCGATTTTTATTTTGTCTAATATAAGAATCGATAGGACGACGATAACGCCCGCTGTCATCCCGAACAGTGTGGCTTGCAGCGCTGAGGGGGTTAAAGGTTCTGCAGTAATAGCGACTAAACCTGCTAATGCACCATTTAAGAGCATGGTCAGATCAGCTTTACCAAATATCAGCCGTGCGATGAGTAATGCGCCAATCGCTCCACCAGCGGCAGCAGCATTGGTATTCAAAAACACGATGGCAACGGAGTTGGCACTGGTGATATCAGCCAGTTTTAGAACCGATCCACCGTTAAAGCCGAACCAGCCCATCCATAATATCAACGTTCCAAGCGCTGTCAATGGTAAGTTAGCCCCCAGAATCGCGCGTATCTCACCTTTAGGACCATATTTACCCTGGCGGGCGCCTAATAGCAGTACTCCTGCCAATGCCGCTGTTGCCCCTGCCATATGTACGATACCTGAGCCAGCAAAATCAGAGAATCCTAAGTCGCCTAGATTAAATAAACCAAAGACATCTTTGCCGCCCCACGTCCAGCTGCCTTCTAACGGATAAATAACGCCCGTCATTACCACGGCAAAAATTAAGAAAGACCACAGCTTCATGCGCTCAGCTACCGCGCCTGAGACGATGGACATACAGGTTGCGACAAATACCACTTGGAAGAAAAAGTCGGATGCTTTTGAGTAAACGGAGTCGCCACCAAAGCCATTTTTGGCTGAGGCTGTTAAAGCGTCTGCTACTAAGGTTTCAGTACCTGCAATACCGCTCAAAAATAGATTGCCATCATACATAATGGCATAACCACATATCATATACATGGTACAGGCGGTGGCAAAGAGGGCGATATTTTTGGTTAGGATTTCGACGGTATTTTTTGAGCGAACCAGCCCTGCTTCTAACATTGTGAAGCCAGCTGCCATCCACATGATTAGCGCCCCACACATTAAGAAATAAAACGTATCTAATGCGTACTGGAGCTCGAAGATTTGATTTTGCATGTTTATTCCCCCTTGAATATATGCAATACAGTGATCGATATGACCTATAAATCGATGTTTAAAATCAACGTTTATAGGTGGGTCTTACGCTTAGATAGCGTCAGGACCTGTTTCACCCGTACGAATACGAATGACTTGCTCAAGATTGGTCACAAATATTTTGCCATCACCGATTTTTCCGGTACTAGCGATGCGAGTAATGGCTTCGATAGCTGGCTCAACCATCTCATCCATAACCGCCACTTCGACTTTTACTTTAGGTAAAAAGTCCACCACGTACTCGGCGCCGCGATAGAGCTCGGTATGACCTTTTTGACGACCGAAACCTTTTACCTCAGTGACGGTGACACCTTTAACACCGATGTCAGAAAGCGCTTCACGCACATCATCGAGCTTAAATGGTTTTAAGATCGCAGTGATTAGCTTCATAAAAAAATCCTTATATGGGTGATGTCGCAGGTTAATAAGTGCAGTTTGATGCAGCATCCTATTGTCATGCTTACCGTAAGTGATTCAAGAACTGTGCCAAAACTACTCAAGGGGGAGGTAGGATAGGGCACGTTTGCTTAAAAATAACTATGGTGATGACAAAGAATATTGTTTATACGGCAACGATAAGCTCGTCTTAAGCTGCATAAACAAGAGCAATCAACCTTTAACGTTGAGTTAACGAAAACTTTATTATAACCAACTTTTTAAGTGCTTGGGGCAGCGATGCCTTTATTTCATGTGATGATTTGATAAAAGCTTATAGGATATACAACAGGTATAAAAGATAAAGACCGAATGCTCACCGCTATGAAGAATAGGATTCATAGTGGTGAGCATCCGGTCTTATTATTGAAATAAAAGCTCGGTTTTAGGCTCTAGGAAAGAGTAGGTACGGGGTAGTAGTCGTACCAAGTAATTTTTTGGTGTCACTACCTTTAATCAGCTCAAGCAAGCGAGGTTGACCAAAAGCACCGGTCATAAGAAGACCAATATCGTTCTCACTTTGATAGTAGTTTAAAGCAGCGGTGACATCGCGGCAGTCCAGCAAGGTTTTTTTACATTTGATACCGGCTTGCTTAAGGCGCGCATAAGCTTCACGTAACGCATCACAGTTTTCAGAATTCTCTTTGCCGACCATAACAATATGAACCGTCAAGGCGCGGACGAGCGGTGTTTTACAAAGCCAATTCAGCAATTTATGCGATGTTGGGCTATTATCAAAAGCAAATAAAGCGCTAGTAGGGGGCAAAAATGGTGCGTGAGTCACCAAAATGGGGCAGAGACTTAAGCGTATGAGCTGGCTTAATGTCGATTTACAGGTGACGTGATGACCGATAACGATTAGTTGCGCTTTGTCGTCGACGTAATCAATGCTTTCATTGAGATTCTCGTGCCGATGCAGTGTATAGGTTTTAAGTTTATGACGCTGCTGCTCACAGTAGGTGGTGGCTTGATGCAGAAGTAGCTTACCTTGTGCTTTTAGCTCGCAGTTACTGGAGTACTCTTTCGCTGTGAATTGATCTAATAAAGTGTTCTCATCATCAATATTGAGGCAACCTGAATAATCTACGGCTGCTTTTTGCTGTAAGCTTGGTACTGAGTGTAGCAATCCAATTGGGGCTTGCAGGCGAATAGAGGCCCACATACTCGCATCCAACACCGCTTGCACGTGATCAGGACAATCTAAGCAGGCAATCACGCTATCTGGCTTCAAATTACTCATAAAGACATCACATCATTTCAATAATTAAAATGCAGGGATGACAGTTAAAGCGTTTGTCTTAACCATCAGACCTGATTTTATATACCAATATAACTGCTGATCAATAAACAAGGCGTTTATATCAGCTTGATAACAAAAATGCAGCGTTTTTTAATCCAGTAGCCCAATATCGCGGCGATCATGAATAGAAAAACGGTCAATAAGGGTACGGCTGGCGCTATTGAGTCCGACTACTTTGACATCGATACCTTCGCGCTGCAAACGTATGACTAATTTGTCCAAAGTATCAACCGCGCTGATATCCCAAAAGTGCGCTTGGCTGACATCGATGTGCACGCTGTCTAATGCTTCTTTAGTATCAAAGCTTTGCAAAAACTGTGTCGTTGAAGCAAAGAATACTTGTCCTTGAACGTAATAGTAACGGGTATTGCTACTGTCATCATATTCACTAAATATGGTCAAAAATTGACCGATTTTGTTGGCAAAAGCCAAAGCAGATAGCAGCACGCCGACACCAACACCGTACGCTAGATTGTGGGTAAAGACAGTGGTTAATACAGTCGCTAGCATAACGATATTAAATGACACTGGATGCGTCTTAAATTCACGAATAGACTGCCAATTAAAGGTACCGATAGAGACCATAATCATGACCGCGACCAGCGCTGCCATCGGTATTAGGCTGACCCATTCACTCAAGAATACCACCATAATCAGCAGCACCACACCGGCTATAAGCGTTGATAAACGAGTACGCCCACCAGACTTGACGTTAATCATCGATTGCCCAATCATGGCACAACCTGCCATACCGCCAAAGAATCCTGAGACCACGTTAGCAATACCTTGACCACGACACTCGCGGTTTTTATCGCTTGGCGTATCGGTCAGCTCATCTACAATGGTCGCTGTCATCATCGATTCTAATAAACCTACAATGGCTAGTGCGATGGAATAAGGCGCGATGATGAACAACGTGTTTAAGTTGAGCGGAATATCCGGCAACAAAAACATCGGTAACGAGTCTGGCAGCTCGCCCATACTACCCACGTTACGAATATCAAGATTCATATACATGGCTACCGCAGTCAATCCCACAATACAAACCAGTGGTGAAGGAATGACGCGACCAATTTTAGGGATCAGTGGAAATAAATAGATAATCGCCAAACCTGCGGCAGTCATGATATAGACGGTCATACCGACACGCTCAGTCATGGGGTTAAGCTCTGGTATCTGCGCGGCAAATATCAAAATCGCCAGCGCATTGACAAAACCAATGACTACGGAGCGAGAAACAAAACGCATCAGATTACCAAGTTTTAAGATTCCCATAACGATTTGAAGCGCACCGCACAATAAGGTGGCAGCAAGCAAATACTGAAGACCATGCTCGGCGACCAAATCAACCATCACCAGTGCCATCGCCCCGGTCGCAGCCGAAATCATTCCCGGACGTCCACCGACAAAACTGATCACAACGGCGATACAAAATGAGGCATACAGACCCACTTTTGGGTCAACACCGGCGATGATAGAAAAGGCAATGGCTTCTGGAATCAAAGCCAGTGCGACCACCAAGCCTGATAATGTATCGCCACGAATATTGGAAAACCATTCTTCACGCAAACTACCAAAAAAAGATGTCATAAGTAAACTGCATAGGGTTAGAGACAAAAAAAGCAATCATTATTCAGTGATAGAATGATTGCGTTGCGATAATAAGCGCTCTCGGTTATTTTTTAATGCTACTTGGCACAGTTATCATTGGTCGCTAAAAGCTATTGGTTATTCAAAACGAAAAAATCAGTAGTACCGATAAGTAATAATGATAGCTAGCAACATTTATAACGGTATCGCAAATACAATCATCAATAGTAACTATGATGAAAATATCTAAAAAGTATTTAAAATGATGAATACGTGCCCGCAATGATGTGCTGCGATAGAAGAAGATAAGTAATCTGGCAGACAAAAGCGCAAAAGTATCTGCAAGTAGTTGCCTGTCATACCATTACCACAATATGAATCGTTGCTAAAGAGAGATGACAATAGCGTGATAAGGGTGACAACATGCTAAACTAAAATGCTAGATTGAAGGCTGATTTAAATTATCAGTCAAATTAGCGGTTATTGTTAGGCCAGCTATTATAGCATTAGCCACTCAATATAAAAACAGGCGCATAATAGCACAACGTTTTGAAAAACCAGTGTATTGAAAAACCAGTACCGAAATCTGAGCGATACCGCTATGATGCTATCCATCTGCCGCGTATCACTCAGAAAATATAGTAGATTCATTTTAAAAACGATACAGTGCTATTGGCTATAAATTTTTGCAGCCTCTGTCACGCTTGCGAACAGCAAGCAAGAAAAATTTATAGCCAATAGCACGTTATTACAATCGTATCGCTTTTATTTTGAACTGACTATATGTGGTGCGTTTTTACATAATGGCAGTTTATATTATGCCTGCTTAAACAGTGCTTATTTGCTTGATAGCATTTCGTTCGTCCAACAGAAGGAAAAGATATGACCGCTAGCACCGTAACGGAAACCTTAATTCACAAAGGTAATGGCTTGCAAGTCGTGGTCGGTTTGGGGCAGTCGGGGTTATCGGTAGCGCATTATTTAGCCGAGCAAGGCTATCGAGTCGCTGTTACTGATAATCAGGCTAGTCCCACTTTAGCAGATAAATTGCCTGCCGCTGTTGATATCAAGCAGTTCGGTGGTATAGATGCCGATTTATTGCAACAAGCGGCACGGATTATTATCAGTCCTGGCATCGCTCTAGATAACGAAGCCATTAGCGCGGCCAGAGAGGCGAATATTCCGGTAGTCAGCGACATTCAGCTGTTTTGTGACGCCTGTACCGTACCGATAATCGCGATTACTGGCTCTAATGCAAAAAGCACCGTGACCACATTGGTCGGTCAAATGGCGGCGGATGCTGGTGTCAATGTGGGAATTGGCGGTAATATCGGCGTGCCAGCACTGAGTCTGCTGACGAATACCGAGATGGAGCTGGCCGTTATTGAACTATCAAGTTTTCAGCTGGAAACCGTGACAAACTTAGGGGCGCAGGTCGCAACAGTGCTTAATATGTCGCCTGATCACTTAGACCGTCACGGTGATATGCTCGGCTATCATCAAGCTAAGCATCGTATCTTTCAAGGTGCTAAGTCAGTGGTCATTAATCGTGAAGATGCTTTGACCCGTCCACTGGTGTCGGATAATTTACCGCGATTGAGCACGGGTATTCATGCGCCTGATAAAGGTCAGTATGGTCTTATTACTGATATTGAAGGGCAGACCTACCTCGCACGAGGTACAGAGCGTCTACTATCGGCGGATAAGCTACGAATTAAAGGTCGTCATAATTTGCTTAATGCTCAGGCAGCTTTAGCACTTGGTGAGCTCGCAGGTTTACCGCTTGAGAGCATGCTGAACACTTTGCAGCAGTTCGCAGGGCTTGAGCATCGCTGTCAATACGTCGCTACGGTCGCTGGTGTTGATTACTTTAATGATTCTAAAGGCACCAATATAGGCTCAACCATGGCGGCTGTCGAAGGGTTAGGTGCGGTCTATGCCCCAAAAGACGGTAAGCTGTTATTAATCTTAGGTGGTCAAGGTAAAGGTCAGCAATTTGGCGAATTGGCTCCTTTTATTAATCAATACGTCAGTCAATTACTCTTTATTGGTGAGGATAGTCGGCAGATTGAGCAGCATTTACGGGCAGCTGGCCTCAGTGACGATGTGACACTACATCAATGCCAGACATTAGAAGGCGCTTTTGCAACAATTGAGCAAGTGACTGCGAGTAGTTTATCGCAAGTACAAGCTGTGTTATTGTCACCCGCTTGTGCCAGCTTTGATCAATTCAGTGGATTTGTCGATCGTGGCGAGCACTTTAGTCAGCTTGTCAGACAATCAGACGCAGTGTTGTAAGATGATATAAGGTGTCATGTCATAAAAGGCTGTATGACAACATCATGTGACGCGCAATTTATAATCGTAAACACGATCTGCATTTTTTTGATAAATGATTGTTTTGCTTATAAATTGCTGCTACTGTCAAACATAAGCAGTGCAGCCAGTGACAAATTAAGCATTCGAGCATGTAGGCACTGAATAAAGCGTTATTTGTCGATACTGAACTGTTAGTTATTAATTGTTAGTTATTATCTATTTAATAAAATCTATTTCATATTTTTTAAACGGTGGCGTTTCTATAGACGCCGTGTTTTTTCGTTTGCTAGTGTATATAAAATTATGGCGCTCTCTTCTATTTTTCGTTCATCTTCTCAATCTCAGCAAGCTACCGGTTCAGATGGTATTCTTTCTATGCCATCAGCGCGCGCCATTTTATTATCGAGCGTCGGCTGTATGTTGGTGCTGAGTCTATTGATGGTTGCTTCGGCTTCTATTCCTTTTGCGCTCAGTCGCGGCATGACAGAACTGCATTTCTTCAATAATCAGCTACTCTACATGAGTATTGGGCTGGCTGTCGCAGGTATTGCTTATCGTGTTGTGTCCCTAAAGAATTTATATAAAACTGAAACTCAGTTTATGCTATTGGCCATCACCGGGGCATTGCTGGTTGCCACCTTATTTAGTACGCCCATTAATGGCTCTAAGCGCTGGCTAAGCTTGGGAGGTTTTAACTTTCAGGTAGCAGAGTTGGCAAAGCTGGTGATGATTGTGTTTGTCTCAGACTTTGTGGTACGGCGCTCATTTGAGGTTCGTAATGGTTGGGATGGCTTTTTGAGGATTGCCCTAGTGGTCGGGCTGATAACTGTACTGCTGTTAGCGCAGCCAGATTTTGGCTCCTTTGTGGTTATCATTGGAATGGTTTTTGCTATCTTTTATATTGCTGGTGCACCCTACAAGCAATTTATAGCCTTGGGTGCGGTCGCCGTCGGTGGGGCAGTGTTAATGGTTGCGACTGTACAATACCGATTGGTACGGGTGATGTCGTTTTTGGATCCTTTCGATGATGTCCAAGATACGGATTATCAGCTGGCACGTAGCTTGATTGCCTTTGGTCGTGGGCAGTTTACTGGCGTCGGTTATGGTGAAAGCGTGCAAAAATTATCGCATTTACCAGAGGCGCATACGGATTTCTTATTAGCGATTACGGGTGAAGAGTTGGGTTTTGTTGGCGTTACGATGATATTAGTGCTTGAGGCGCTGATTATCGGTAGTGCAATGCGTATCAGCTATAATGCGCTAAAACGTCGACAGATGCGCATGAGCTATACTGCCTTTGGCATCGCTGTGGTGTTTATTGCGCAGACAATTATTAATGCCGCGATGAATATGGGTGCGATTCCGACCAAAGGTCTGACGATGCCTTTCTTTAGTTACGGTGGTTCATCGATGTTGATTAGCTTAGTGATGGTGGCGGTGCTGCTAAAGATTTACAAAGAAAGCCCTGAGATCGAAAAAAGCCAGTGTCGTTATTACTAAACTATTCGCGCATTTTGATCATAAACTGATAAATTGTTGCTGGTTGTCTTTTTGGTAATAAGTCTGATACCAATTTTGATACTAAAAAGATAACCGGTAAATATATTAAAGCGTCGTAGCAGCGGCGCTTTTTCTATTAAATGTTAGGCATATTTAACGATTGCATACCCTGTAATGGCACGTTATCCCATTGTGCAATCGCTTGATTGAGCATGCATGCTGGCGTGTCGTGATCGACCGTAGGTTGCTGTAATAGTTGTAAAGCATGAGCAATCAGCTTACTTGGATCACGCGTATCAATAGGCTGGGCAAGATTCTGCTTAGATAGCTTTTGACCGTCAGGATTGCATATCAACGGTAAATGATACCAATGCTCGATAGCAGGCAAGCGCGCGGCATGCATGATACTAATTTGAGCCGTGGTCATTGGTAAAATATCCAAACCGCGCATGATATGGGTTACTTGTTGTAAGCCATCATCAAGGCTGGCGGCCAAAATATAATTAATCATCCCATCTTGGCGACGAACCACCATATCCCCTAAAGTCTGCTGTGGATTATCCCACTGTACGCCTTGAATGCCATCCTTAAAGCCAATGCTATAGTCTGGTAACTGTATTCGTAGCTTATGTTGTTCATGACTCAGATCAGCATTAACACAGAATCTTGGATAGCGCTGTCTATTAGGTTGTATTTGGGTGTTATGCATAGAAGGTGAGTCAGTTGCTAAGAATTCCGCGTTCATAACTGTTGCGTGCTGTTCTTCTTGCTGCGTCCAGTAGTGTTCCAAGCTCTTACGTGAACATTGGCAGCCATAAGTCAGCGGGTGCAGCACTGAAGAGAGATAATCATTATAAATATCAATGCGCTCAGATTGATAAATAACATCACCATCCCAGTTTAGCCCAAGCATCTCTAAGTCGATAAGAATCTGCTCAGTAAATTGTCTATCACAGCGTTCTGTATCTGTGTCTTCCATACGTAATAACCATTTACCACCGAGGGATTTGATGTGACAAAAGCTGGCAAGCGCTGTCGTTAATGAACCAAGATGTAACTCACCTGTGGGTGAAGGCGCAAAACGACCGATAGGCTGAAGTAATGATTTTTGAGCGTGCAACGAGATGTTTGGCATAGGATTTTTAATCTAGAGAGGTTAGACGTTTTTGAAATAGCCAGTTATTGAACCAAGGGATATATAGATAGAATAAAGAAAATGATGATAAAAAGATATTTATCAAATAGCTCTATTTTGTTGGTAACTCGTCAACAAACCTAAAGTGACATTATGAAATAGCCGCATTATAAAACGCGACGAGCGACCAATATATGGTCGCTCGTGTTTATTATTGAAATTTTTATTTATTGCAATTTCGTTGATAGCGTATCTAAGCGCGCGTCTAGGTATGACCTTGATTTTGGCGTTCTTTGATCTCAGACAAGGTTTTGCAGTCGATGCACTGAGTCGCCGTTGGGCGTGCTTCGAGACGACGCAGACCAATCTCTACACCACAGGTCTCGCAAAAACCATAATCGTCATTTTCGATTTCTGAAATAGACTTGTCGATTTTGCGAATGAGTTTGCGCTCACGATCACGCGTACGCAAAGTCAGAGCAAACTCTTCTTCTTGAGTGGCGCGATCATTAATATCTGGCATGGCGCTCGATTCATCTTGAATATAAGTCTTGGTGCGATCAGCTTCACCAATAAGCTGATGCTTCCAGTCTAATAACATAGCCTTAAAATGCGCTAACTGCTCATCAGACATATATTCTTCGTCTTTGGCAGGTGCATAAGGCGTAAACTTAACATCACTTGGATTCGTGGTCAGGGTGCTCATATGGGTATCCTACTTTTTCAAATTAATCCAATAAAACGACCTGTCGACAGACAAGACGTTATCAATTTACCAAACGCTATAAATGGTCCCTTTATAAAACGTTTTACCACTTAGTAACACAGTTGATCTAATTAAGATGGTTATCTCGATATGGCGATTTCGACATATCAATGGTCAAGTATATTGTCATAAATATTTTTATTTAAATGGTCGTACTTAAATAAAATAACAAATCACGGACTGTGAAAACTTAGATTGTGGTCAATGTAGCCATCCTAGCTATTATAATTTTGCCTAATTAAGTCTTAGACCGTACGCATTTTTATGGCATTTCATCGTTGATAGTGCTACTTCTAAATCGCTGATGGCAAAAGCGAGAAAGCGATTGTTAAGATAGATATAGACCTGTACTGTGCCAGCCATTTCATATTGAATCAAGCAAAATCAGCTAGCGATATAAAATACAGATGCCTCATTTTTATATGCGCTATTATAGACAAAGGGTAGTCAAGCGATAGACAAATCCTAGCCAATAAAACTGGTCGTCAAGTATCTAGTCTTTCAACCCAGCTTGCAACCTTTCCATTGTTGGCTAATTGCAACCAACGATATCCTGGGCGCGCGTTTTTATCGTAAGCAAAATTATCCTCAAAAGGCTTGAATTGATAGCAGGTAGAGGGCGTACTATAAACGGTGACCCCTTGATAGTGGCGCATTTGGTCTTGGTGAGTATGTCCATGAATAACCACTTTTAAATGCTCAAACGCTGAGATATGCTGCCAAAAATTATCTGCATTCTTAGCCATATGGCTATCAATCCACGCAGAATCTACCGGTAACACGTGATGGTGTAGAGCAATGAGTGCTGGCTTATCACAAGAATCTAGCTGCTCAAATACCCAATCAATGTCGGTAGGCGTAACCTCACCTTCTACCTTGCCTGTAATGGAGGAGTCTAATAAAAGTAGCTGCCAATGGTCGGTTTCAATAATATGCCGACTCAGCAAACGTGAGTCAGTAGGCCTAGCAATGAGTTCTCGCTGGAAAAATGGTAAATCCTCACCAATCTCATCAGTTACGTCATGATTGCCTGCAATACAGGCAAAAGGAATGCCGGTTTCCTGCAATACCTCAAAGATATGATCATAAATAGCTGGCTGCACTTTATTGACCAAGTCGCCCGTCACAAGGATCAAATCACAGCGAAGCTCTTTGCTTAATGCTTGTTTGACAATCGCCTCAAAACTGTACTGGCAAACGGACACTTCACTACTGTTTTCAGCAGCAGGCACAGGCGATGATAAATGCAAATCAGTAATTTGTAAAACATTGACCTGTCCATCTGGCGTGCTGACGGTACTGGCAGGATAGCTTAGCATTGGATTCAGTCCCTCATCGAATCAATGAATATTTTTATAAGTTAATACGATTAAACGAGTAGCGATAAATGAGCGACTATTACTTGTCTGGTATTTATGTCTCATGTTAATAAAATGAAGCTTCATACTATAAGAGTGGTCATCAAAAGCGATTATCTAATCCTATATAAAGCTTGTTTATACACCGCTCGTTTGGTGGTAGACGTATTTAACTATAGTGTTGATAGTATTAGGGAAAGTTTACAACATAATGCCTCTGAAAGCTTTAGCAATTTTGATGAAATAAAATTCTATAAAGGATAGAAAATATCTTTGCCGTGTCGATTAGTGCCGCTGTCATAATAGCTATAGACTGTTCAAAATCAAAATTTATACTTTAAATATAATCAAAGCACAGTAAAATCGGAACGCTGTCAGAACGCGACTAGTCACAGGCTATTGGTATAAATTTTCATCATCTACTTTGTGTTTCGCATTTGAATAAGCTTCAAAAAAAGCTTCGAAAAATCTATCCTAGCGGCACTGTGTTTTTTTAAAGTAAATCAACTGTATGACAGCAACAAACTATTCTAATCTAATGCTATGACGATACAATGACCTAACGACGTGGCGACCAAAATTTTGCCATTATTGACTTTGCTGATATGAGTTTTGAGACAATCAAGGCGGCGAAAAATAGAATGGCTAAAATCAATACGATAGAAAGTCCGGTTTGAATATCTAGCCAAATACTGCCCCAAACACCTAGCGTCACGCCAAGTTGAGCGGTGATCAGCGCTATAATCACCATTTGTTTTGGCGATGCTGAGTATAGGCGCGCAGTGAGAGCTGGCAATACCAATAGGCCGCTAATTAATAAGCTACCAACCGCTTGCAAGGCAATCGCACAAAACCCTGCCAATACGCCCATGAAAAACAATCGTTGCCGCGTTGGGTTAATGCCTTGAATACGCGCTAACGCTTCATGAGTAGCGAGCTTTATTTGCGCTGGCCATATATAAATCAATAACCCCAATCCCACCAGTGTGCTAGCAGCAATCAATGGCAAGTCAGCCCAATCAAGCTCAAGTAGATTACCAAATAAAAAGCCTAATACATTGGCTTGCTGATCGGTAAGCTGGGTTAAAGTCAATAGCCCTAAACAAAGTAGCGATACCGCAACCACTGCCAGCACTGCATCGACTGGCAAACGCTCATCATCGATGAGTACCAACCCTAGTACCACCATAACGCTGACCAGAGCAATGCCAATGCCCATTGGCAACTGCCACCATACCGCCAGTGCGACCCCTAGCAATGTCCCATGCGCCAAAGCATCGGCAAAAAAAGCCATGCGTCGCCATAATACTAGACACCCTAAGGGTGCAGAGAGCAGCGCTAAAATACTGCCAGCAATCCAAGCAGGCGCAATGATGGCTAACCAAGCAGTCATAATAAGTATCCATAAAATTTTTATAAAAAGAGCCACAAGGCATTTTTTTGTCTTAATTAGCTAGGTTGTCTATCATATCTCGCTTGGTGCATGATGTTCACAGGCGTGTGGCTGATGGACGTATGGTTGCTCGTAATGATGTCCAAACAGCTTTTGGAATTCACTGCTAATCGCAAGCTCGCTTGGCTGACCTTCACAGCAGATATGCTTATTCAGACAAATTACCCGTCGACTGCCTTTCATCACCCAATGCAAATCGTGCGACACCACTAGCATGGCGCACTGCAAAAATTCTGGTAATTCATCAATAAACTGATAAAGCCAAACCTCAGTATCAGGGTCAAGCCCTTGCATCGGCTCATCTAAAATCAATAAATTGGGTTTGTCTAACAATGCCCGTGCCAACAATACTCGCTGGGTCTCACCGCCCGACAGATGCAGCATCTGCCGTGAGAGCAAATGGGTTAATGACAAATTATCAAATATAAACTGACGTTGCTCAGCCGTTAAGCGCTTTTTGTCTGCTTGCGCTAATAAATCGCATACGCGTAACGGCAAAATTGGCGGCACGGCAAAGCGCTGCGGTACATAGCCAAGCTTCAATGGTTCATCATAAGTGCTAATTTGACCTTCCGTAGGATTAATCAGCCCCAAAATTAGCTTCACGAGCGTTGATTTGCCAGCACCATTAGGTCCAATAAGACTCACAGTTTCATTGACTGCAATATCGATATTGATATGCGATAGTAAGCGTTGTTGCCCAATATGGTAGCTGATATTATTTAAGCTCAGCAACTTGCTGGCATGATTCATCGTGTGACCACTCATATTAGCAGTTGAGGATTGATTAGATGGTGAGGTAGACAGGCTCATAGGCTGACAACTGTTAGCTTGGTAATAAGTTTGGTAATAAATAATGACAAGAGGCAACTATGCAAAGCTAAGTCTCAAGTGCCAAGCAGTCATATTAATAAAACGGCTGCTGTTTTACTGACACGCTTGGCACCGACCGCTCAGCTCAATCACACTACGAGCAACGGTAAAGCCAATATCTTGCTCAGCAAAGCTCATCATCTCTTGCACGGGTAAGCTGCTACATTCTTGTACGCGCTGGCACTGCTCACAGATTAAGAACGCTGCCGTATGCTGCGCGCGCGGATGACAGCAAGGAACATAAGCATTAATAGAGGTCAACTTATGAATCAAACCTTCGCTTAATAAAAATTCTAAACTGCGATACACCGTCGGCGGCGCGACATTCTTTGCGGCATCAGTGTCATTATCGTTGTTTAATAGACGCATTTGCTGTAATTGGGTGATTAAGTCATAAGCGCCAACTGGTTTGTTGGCTTGTAATATCAGCATATAAACCTGTTGCCGCAAGGGCGTAAAGCGCACACCGCGTATACGAGACTGCTCTTTTGCTGCCTCTAGACGCTCAGTCACATTGTGTGGCGTAAAATCTTGCACATCGTGCACATGCTCACAGGTAGATGAGGTGGTCGGCATAGCACAAGCTCCCAAAAAGCAATCTAAATTATAAAGCAGGTATTCATTCTGTAAGTATTTAAAGGTGACATAGTATAACGTCAAATAATAAAGCAAATACTGAGGATTGCTAAGCATCATTATCGTATTTTTTATGCGATTGAAACCGCTTAAAACTAAATAGAATAACAAGCATTAAAAATAAAAGTGTAATTCTATATTGTTATAGTATAACATAATGAAATTAATAAGAACCATAACTTCTACTATTGTTATCTATTTTACAGGGTTGACGACGCATGATTGCCTATTATCACAATGCTACAAAGACTATAAATAAACTTTGGCGCTTAATATTACAGCCGCAACGCTTGTTGATAACTGTAGTAATGATGCTAGGCTCTTTGGCGATAAATGCGCAAGCAGCAACGGTCAGCGTGAGTAACTATCCACTATTTTTATTAAGTCAGGCAGTAACTGCAGGATCGCCACCTGCCAAGCAATTATTGCAAGCAGGGGAGGTGGGTCACCATGGCAGTATCAGTCCTGGTGATATTAAAGCGATTCAAGACAGCACCTTTGTGGTTTGGTTTGGCGAGCCATTAGAAAATAATTTGGCAGCAAGTTTAAATAGTGCGCCCAATGCCATTGCTTTATTTAAGTTTGATGCTTTTAATCGTCATCCACTGCGCGATGTAAAAGGTAAAGCCATTGCTGGTACGTTAGATCCCCATATTTGGCTTGATCCTGATAATGCCAAAGCCATTACCCGTGCGCTTGCTGTCATACACAGCCATGCCAATCCACAATATAAAAAGCTCTATCATGCCAATGCGCAAAAATTTGCCCAGCGGATGAATACAGCCGTGGCGGTGACCAACCAAAATAATCCGCAAAAACCTTTACCGTATTGGGCTTATCATGATGCTTATCAATATATGGAAAGCAGCGCTAACTTACAGCTGATTGGTAGCTTAAGTACTGACCATCATCTCGCACCAAAAGCCAGCCAATTACGCTGGCTCAATGAGCAGCGCCCAGCCAAGCAAATGTGCTTAGTATCGCCAAGCCAACCTGCTAAAGGTTTGCTCGCCAAGCTACAGCCCGTTCAAGCTACCGTTCAAGCTGAAGATATGAGTAACAGTAAAGACTTTATTAGCGGTTGGCAGATAATGGCGGAGCAAATCCGTCAATGCATATCATAAATAATTTTTATAAAGGGTTTTTGGTTAAACAAATTGGAAGGTTAGAGTTTGAGAAATCAGGTAAAAGAGATACGCTTTGAAAATAAACCGATACTAAATTAATCGCTTCTAGCTCTCAGCTAATAATATAAAAACGCTGATTGCTGACGTATTAGCTCTGCTTTATGGATTATGTAGAGAAATTTTCGCTACTAAACCAGCAAATACTTGATAAAAGGGATATTTGACTTGCTTAAAAGGCACTCGCTCCTTATAATGAGGGCGTTTTATTTTGGTTGAAAGATAACGCCTATATGGTAAGCTACTCGCGGATAAAAGTTTCGCAAGCAAGCTACATTATTCCCATGTGATAGGGCTATAGGAATATCAATGACCAAGCCTGCTAAACGCACACAAAAAGATAAAATTGGCATCTATCTCAAGCGCCAAGCATGGATATTATTTATCCTAATTATTATTGCTTGGATGATAGATACGATATGGCTACATAGTGAGCTTGCCGTAGCGAAAAGTACCGCTATTGGTGCCTTGCTGAGTTTTGCCACCCAAGCAGTTTTTGCTTTTTTTATCTTTTGGTATACCGGTTATCGCGCGCGCTTACATATTGTGAGCCAGCTTTATCGGGGTCAGATGGCTAAATGGCTGTTGACCGTGTTTGGTTTCGCACTAATTTTTATTACCGTACAACCCCTATCGGCGCCTGCGCTGTTCATCGGTTTTATGGTAATGCAAATTAGTCACAGTTGGATGTTGTGGCATATACGCTAGTGTAGATAGAGGATAGCTATTTTATAGTTGCCTCATTGAGTGCACTGAGCTCGTCACCCTGCTGTCCAACTTCTCTATGACTGGTTTTAGCAAGTTGCAGTATAATCATTGCCTTAAAATAGCAGCGATAATTGTGATATAAATTTTCGATATAAAGATATACGCAGTTATTTGAGGGTAGGGGAGCGTTTATTACCCATTATAATTAAATGCTTACAATTTAATTAGCGATGCAAAGCTGTGTGGTTTAAGGCGATTCATAGCTAACTTATTCATACAGTAGATAAAAAAGTCATAATTGACTTTACACGAATACAACGCTGCATTAATATAGGCGGCTAAATATCTTGCTTACGATCGCTGTATTAAGCGTTTATCGTGACAAAACGGGCGAAGCAAACAATAGATGATATTTTACCGCATACATTAAAGGGCCATTAATGAATAATGATAAGCCCTTTTTTGATAGCTAAAATTTATCATCAGCTAGCAAATTTAGCATAAGTAACAGAACTATGGGTTGGATGTTATTGCTTACAGAGGTGCTTTAGCGTCGCTTCTTATATCTGCATTTAAGTAATGCCGATATAAGAAGCGCTAGAGAACTCATCAGATAGCAACCGTATTTTTTGGTAGTTGAGTAAATCGTTGACTAATAAGAAGCTTATATTATGGCAGGCGAGCAAACAACCACAGACTATATCTCTCATCACTTAACGAACTGGACGTACGGCTATCTGCCGGGCGAAGGTTGGAAAGTTGCCTATACTGCCGAAGAAGCAGGATTAATGGGCTTTAAAGCGATCCACCTTGATTCTATGCTTTGGTCAATTGGTCTCGGTATTGTTTTCTGCGCCATCTTTTGGATGGTCGCTAGAAAAGTCACTTCAGGCGTGCCGGGTAAAACTCAGGCCGCGGTTGAGATGATCGTTGAGTTCGTTGATAACAACGTGCGTGACTCTTATAGTGGTACCTCAAAGCTGATTGCGCCTTTAGCATTAACCATCTTTGTGTGGATATTCTTAATGAACTTGATGGATTTATTACCCGTTGACTTCATCCCTATGCTCGCTGGACAAATCGGCGCAATGATGGGACATGATCCGCATCATGTATTCTTTAAGATTGTTCCAACCACTGATCCTAATATCACGCTTGGCATGTCATTCTCTGTCTTTGCGCTGATTCTATTTTATAGTATCAAAGAAAAAGGTTTGGGCGGCTTTGTTGGCGAGCTAACATTGCATCCGTTTAGTGCCAAAAATCCTATCGTACAAATTATTTTAATACCCATCAACTTTATCTTAGAGTTTGTTACTCTGATAGCCAAGCCTATCTCTTTAGGTTTACGACTATTCGGTAACATGTATGCTGGTGAGTTGATTTTCATACTGATTGCCCTAATGCCATTTTGGATTCAGTGGGCGTTGTCAGTACCGTGGGCTATTTTCCACATCTTAATTATTACCCTCCAAGCGTTCGTATTTATGATGCTGACGATAGTTTATATGTCACTTGCATCATCAACTGAACATTAATTAGACATTCAATAGGTAAATGAGGATACATCCATGGATCCAGTATTAGGTGGTTACACAGTTATCGCAGTAGCACTACTTATCGGTTTAGGTGCACTAGGTACAGGTATTGGTTTTGCTATTCTAGGTGGTAAATTCCTAGAAGGTGTTGCGCGTCAGCCAGAACTTGGTTCACAGTTGCAAACTCGTATGTTCATCGTAGCAGGTCTTCTTGATGCTATTCCGATGATCGGTGTTGGTATTGCTATGCTATTGTTGTTCGCTAACCCTCTAGCAGGTTAATCAGAAAGCTCAGTTGTAAATGTTTGGTAGTCAAAGTTTGTATCTTAACCATAGCCAAAGTTTGGCTATCAAATATGATCAATGAAACTGATTTTTCATTAACAAAGAGGTGATCACGTGAATATCAATTCTACCCTCATCGGTCAAGCCATTGCTTTTGCAATCTTTGTGATGTTCTGCATGAAATTCGTGTGGCCACCACTTATCGGCGCTATTAATGACCGTCAGCGTAAAATTGCTGAAGGCTTAAATGCTGCTGAAAAAGCAAAAGCAGATTTGGCGACCGCGGAGCAAGATGTACAGCAGGAGCTTAATCTGGCTAAGACCAAAGCTGCTGCGTTAATTGAGCAAGCGAACAAAAGCGCCAATCAACTTGTTGAAGATGCTAAAACGCAAGCCCAAGCGGAAGGCGAGCGCATTCGCCAACAAGCACAAGCGGCAATCGACCAAGAAATCAATCAAGCACGTGAGTCATTACGTGCCCAAGTAGCTGAACTGGCTGTCCTTGGTGCTGAGAAGATTTTGCAAGACACAGTCGATGTGCAAAAACATGCCAGTATGTTAAATCAGCTGGCGGCTAAGCTGTAATTGTGAGGATAACATGGCTGACTTATCAACCTTAGCACGACCGTACGCTAAAGCCGCTTTTGACTATGCCAATGAAAACGGGGCAGTAAATGACTGGGAAAACTTCTTGTTTGTTGCGGCTACCGTTGTCAACGACAAGTCGTTCAGTACTTGGCTAGACAATCCAGCTGTTTCTGCTGAGCATAAGTCAGCTGCTTTGGTCGATCTTTATGATACGCAAGTAGCTAGCGCTAGTGATTCTGCTTTTAAGCAGTTATTAGGTGAGACCCAAGGGGCTCGTCATGACAGCAACGCCAGCTATCCAAAAGTATCAGTAGCACTTAGTAACTTCGTTAAACAGTTATCAGAGCAAGAGCGTCTGGCGCTGCTTCCTGAAGTTTATGAGCATTATCGCCGTCATAAGGCAGTAAGCTTAAAGCAGCTTGACGCTTATGTGACCTCTGCTTATCCATTGACCGATGCACAGCGTGATACGCTGCAAGCAAGTCTTGCTGCTTCGCTAAATGCGAGCGTAGTGATTCATGAATCGGTGGATCCAAGTCTCTTGGCAGGCGTTACGATCAAAGTCGGTGACAAAGTCATTGATGATTCGATGCGCGGCAAGTTACAACAGTTAAAAACACAGCTAACGGCCTAATGCCAATCGTCAACGTAGCTTATCAAGCATGCGTGATATAAGAGCATTTACGTCAGTGGCGGGTTATCATAAATTAAAGGAAACAAGGCAATGCAACAATTGAATCCAGCGGAAATCAGTAACCTGATTAAGCAGCGCATTCAAGACCTTGATGCGGGTGCAACTGCAAAGAATGAAGGCACGATTGTCAAAGTATCTGACGGTATCGTGCAGATTCATGGTCTTGAAGATGCCATGTACGGCGAAATGATTGAGTTTGAAGGTGAAGTCTACGGAATGGCGCTTAACTTAGAGCGTGATTCTGTTGGCGCAGTAGTACTGGGTGACTTCCTAAAACTACAAGAAGGTCAAAAAGCCTATTGTACTGGTCGTATCCTTGAAGTTCCGGTAGGTCCTGAGTTGCTAGGCCGTGTTGTTGATGCTTTAGGTAACCCTATTGATGGCAAAGGTCCTATTAATGCCAAAATGACCGACAAAGTCGAGAAGATCGCCCCAGGCGTTATCGATCGTCAATCAGTTGATCAGCCAGTCATGACTGGTTATAAATCTGTTGATACCATGATTCCAATCGGTCGTGGTCAGCGTGAGCTTATCATTGGTGACCGTCAGACGGGTAAAACCGCGATGGCTATCGATGCGATCATTGCACAGAAAGCCTCTGGTATTAAGTGTGTCTATGTTGCAATCGGTCAGAAACGCTCTACCATTGCCAACGTCGTACGTAAGCTTGAGCAAACTGGCGCCCTTGAATATACGACTGTTGTAGTCGCTTCAGCGTCAGAGCCAGCAGCACTCCAGTATATCGCACCGTACTCAGGTTGTACGATGGGTGAATACTTCCGTGACCGCGGCGAAGATGCACTGATTGTCTTTGATGACTTATCAAAACAAGCCGTTGCTTATCGTCAGATTTCACTACTATTACGTCGTCCGCCAGGTCGTGAAGCGTATCCTGGTGACGTATTCTACTTACACTCACGTTTACTTGAGCGCGCATCACGCGTAAACGCAGCGTACGTAGAAAAATTCACCAATGGTGAAGTGGTTGGTAAAACTGGTTCTTTAACCGCGCTACCTATCATTGAAACCCAAGCTGGTGACGTATCTGCATTCGTACCGACTAACGTAATTTCAATTACTGATGGTCAGATTTTCTTAGAATCAAGCCTATTCAACTCAGGTATCCGTCCGGCTGTGAACGCTGGTATCTCGGTATCGCGTGTTGGTGGTGCAGCTCAGACTAAGATTATCAAAAAGCTATCGGGTGGTATCCGTACCGCACTAGCTCAGTATCGTGAATTGGCAGCATTTGCACAGTTTGCATCAGATCTTGATGACGCAACGCGCGAACAGCTTGATCATGGTGAGCGTGTGACTGAACTGATGAAGCAAAAGCAATATCAGCCAATGTCTATCTCTGAGCAAGCCGCTGTTATTTATGCATCAAACGAAGGCTTCTTAGCAGACGTACCTGTTGAAAAAATCGGTTCTTTTGAAGAAGCTTACTTACGTTATATGCATGATGAGCAAGCTGACTTAATGAAAGAGATTGATGACACTGCGAATTATAACGACGATATCGCAGGTCGTTTAAAGTCCTCTTTAGAGACCTTTAAACAAAATCACAGTTATTAATTTAACGGGTTAAGCCAGTTTTGTTGTGGCTTTAGTGTTAGAGCTTATGGAGTGGCGCGTTGTCTGATAAGCTTTTTATTAAGACAGCAGCGCCACTTTAGTCACAACTAATGGTATATGGTTGCGTCATGCCACAAGATATTGAAACATTAAAACAATGATGCCATGCTACATTGTTAATAAGAATACTGTTTTATATTAAAATATTGTTGCATGCGCCAATGCTTTTTAACCCTCTTATATTGGAATCATTATGGCAAACTTAAAAGAAATACGTGCCAAAGTCACCAGTATTCAAAGCACCCAGAAAATTACTCGCGCTATGCAAATGGTAGCGGCTAGTAAAATGCGCCGTGCCCAAGAGCGCATGGAAGTGGGTCGCCCGTATGCTGATAGTATGCGCCGGGTTATTTCGCATTTGGTGCATGCCTCATCAGATTATAAACATCCGTATATGGTAAGCCGTCCAGTCGATAGAGTTGGCTATATTGTCATCACATCCGACCGTGGTCTAGCGGGTGGTTTAAATATTAATTTATTTAAAGCCTTATCTAAAAGTATCCAGCAATACCAAGACCAGTCTGTACAAGCTGAATTTGCCGTGATTGGCTCTAAAGGTGTCAGCTTCTTTAAAAGCTTTGGTGGCAAGGTCACTGCAGCAGTGACTGATTATGGTGATAAACCTACTTTTGAGCAGATAAACGCACCGGTTCAAGCGATGCTTGATGATTATACTAACGGTAAAATAGATCGCATTTATGTGGTTTATAATAAGTTCGTTAATGCGATGACGCAAAAGCCAACCATTAATCAGTTGGTACCTTTACCAGAAAGTGCGTTTGGTGAAGAAGAGAGCGGCATTCAAACAGAACTGAGCTGGGATTATATCTACGAGCCTGATATCAAAACATTGATTGATGAGTTGCTTGGACGTTACATTGAATCGATCGTCTATCAAGCGGTAATGGAAAACATTGCCTCTGAGCAGTCCTCACGTATGGTTGCGATGAAAGCGGCGACAGATAATGCTGGCGACCTAATTAACGATTTACAGTTGGTTTATAACAAGCTGCGTCAAGCGGCGATTACCCGAGAAATCTCGGAAATCGTTGGCGGTGCTGCTGCTGTTTCATAATTGAAACCCTTTATGAAACCCACTATATACAGAATTTTCAGGAGAACGCAATGAGTAGCGGTCGTATTGTACAGATTATTGGCGCGGTTCTTGACGTTGAGTTTAACCGTAACGAAGTACCTAAGATTTTTGATGCTTTGCTAGTTGATGGCACCGAAACCACTTTAGAAGTACAGCAACAGCTGGGTGATGGCATCGTACGTACGATTGCTATGGGTTCTACTGAAGGACTAAAGCGTAACCTACCGGTTACTAATACTGGTGGCCCGATTTCTGTTCCAGTCGGTATTGGTACGCTAGGTCGTATCATGGATGTTCTTGGTCGTCCTATCGATGAAGAAGGTCCAGTTGCGGCAGATGAGCGCTGGTCAATTCATCGCGAAGCGCCAAGCTATGCGGAACAATCAAACAGTACTGAGCTGCTAGAAACTGGTATCAAAGTAATCGATTTACTTTGCCCGTTTGCTAAAGGTGGTAAAGTTGGTCTGTTTGGTGGTGCTGGTGTTGGTAAAACCGTCAACATGATGGAATTGATCAACAACATCGCGCTTAAGCACGAAGGTCTATCAGTATTTGCGGGTGTCGGTGAGCGTACGCGTGAAGGGAATGACTTCTATCACGAAATGCAAGAAGCTGGCGTTGTTAATACCGAAGACTTTAGTAAATCTAAAGTAGCGATGGTATACGGTCAGATGAATGAGCCGCCGGGTAACCGTTTACGTGTTGCACTGTCTGGTTTGACCATGGCTGAATACTTCCGTGATACTAAAGATCCTGCCACTGGCAAAGGTCGTGACGTATTGCTATTCGTTGATAACATCTATCGTTATACACTAGCCGGTACTGAAGTATCAGCACTGTTAGGTCGTATGCCATCAGCCGTTGGTTATCAGCCAACACTAGCTGAAGAGATGGGTATGCTGCAAGAGCGTATTACTTCTACGCAATCAGGTTCAATTACTTCTGTACAAGCAGTATATGTACCTGCGGATGACTTGACGGATCCATCACCAGCTACAACATTTGCTCACTTGGATGCAACGGTTGTACTAAGCCGTGATATCGCCTCACAAGGTATTTATCCTGCGGTTGATCCACTAGATTCAACCTCACGTCAGCTAGATCCATTGGTTATCGGTGAAGAGCATTACAACGTTGCTCGTGGTGTTCAGGAAGTTCTACAGCGTTATAAAGAACTTAAAGACATCATCGCAATTTTGGGTATGGATGAGTTATCAGAAGAAGATAAGCTAGTCGTTTATCGTGCTCGTAAAATCCAGCGCTTCCTATCTCAGCCATTCCACGTAGCGGAAGTTTTCACTGGCGCACCTGGTAAATATGTGCCATTACGCGATACCATTGCGAGCTTTAAAGCAATCATCGCGGGTGAGTATGACAGCTTACCAGAGCAAGCCTTCTACATGGCTGGCGGCATCGATGAAGTTGTTGCTAAAGCTGAAAAAATGAAGTCTTCTGCAGCGTAAGTTGTATTCGTATTGTCTAACGAGTAGGTATAATATAAATCTTATATCTACTTCTTAGTAACGCATCGCAGTTTTTACTGTTTTTTGATCGCGCTTTGATGGTAAGGAATTAAGTATGGCAACGTTACAATGTCGCGTCGTAAGTGCTCGTGAAGAGTTGTATTCAGGCGAAATTAGCATGTTAATAGCTAGTGGTACCGAAGGCGAGATTGGTATATTGCCAGGTCACACCCCGCTTATTACTTTGCTTAAGCCTGGCGCAATGCGTGTGCAAACCCCAGATGGTTCAGAAGAAGTAATTTATGTATCAGGCGGCGTGTTAGAAGTACAGCCAAAAATGGTGACCGTATTGGCTGATACGGCTATGCGTGCGCACAATCTTGACGAAAGTAAAATCGTTGAAGCACGCAAAAAAGCCGAGCAAATGCTGGTCAACCAGTCTGATACCGTACAGACCAATGCTGCTTTAGCATCATTAGCAGAATCTGTCGCTCAGCTACAAACTATTCGTAAGTACAAAAACCGTGCTTAGTATTTTTTGTTAGTAAGGTTAACTATTTATTTTAGCTTTTTCTACGATAATAAAAAACAGTCCATGATGGGCTGTTTTTTTATGCCTGTCTTTTTATAACTACCTTTTTATATGTCTGTTTTTACCATCGTTTGGCTTTTTATGTTTAACTCCCACAGAGATACACTGTATTAATAGAATCCTCATCAACGAATTAAAAGTTTTTTATAAACTGCTGGAAAAGTCGCTAGCGACAATGGCAATATATGGTTATATTAGGGGTTGGAAAATAAAACTTTAAGTATCAAGTTACTTGCCCTGATTTTGATTAAGTGTGTCTGTATTATTTGGCTATCTAGCTTGGTAAGTAATCGTTTGAATATGATAAAAAATCATTATTGAATAAAAGCTATCTTATTCCTTTTGTTCGCTATAAAAGGGATGATTTTTGGACGCAAACTAAAGTTTTAGCGGATGTAGTTTATAGGTTTTGTTACCAACAATACGCTATAGTATAGGAAGCTGTAGGTTTAATAGTATACTGTGCTACCAAGTTTGTAACAGCTATACCAACATCAATTGCACTGCTTGATGGTGCTATTAATTTTACCGCTCTTACTTTGACTGCTTTTAAATGAGATGTATTAGAGGATATAACAATGACAACGAATGATGATGACAATACCCCACGAATTTTGATTGTTGAGGATGATGAGCGTCTGGCCATGTTGACCCAAGATTATTTGGTCAAAAATGGTTTAGAAGTTGCGATTGAAACGGATGGTAATCGCGCCATTCGTCGTATTGTCAATGAACAACCAGATTTGGTCGTGCTTGATGTTATGCTTCCTGGTAGCGATGGGTTGACTGTATGCCGTGAGGTACGCCCACATTACCAAAATCCTATTTTGATGCTGACCGCGCGCACAGAAGATATGGATCAAGTATTGGGTCTTGAGATGGGTGCGGATGACTACGTCGCTAAGCCTGCTCAGCCGCGTGTATTATTAGCACGTATTCGTGCATTATTACGTCGCTCAGAAAATGCACCCTCAGAAGATGTGCCACAGCGTTTAGAGTTTGGCGAGCTTATCATCGATAACGGTGGTCGTTCAGTCATGCTAGGCGAAGAATTGGTTGATTTTACCAGTGCTGAATATGACTTATTATGGTTATTGGCTTCTAATGCCGGTCGTATCTTGTCGCGTGAAGATATCTTTGAGCGCCTACGTGGTATCGAATACGACGGTCAAGATCGTTCTATTGACGTACGTATTTCGCGTATTCGTCCAAAAATCGGTGATGATCCAGAGAATCCAAAACGTATCAAAACCGTCCGTAGTAAAGGGTATTTGTTCGTTAAAGAAGGCAACTAATACACTCTTTTCGACGCAAACCCTTAGCATTAATCGTTATTTAATAAGAAACCAGCATGAAGCTGGTTTTTTATGGTTTAAATTTTAAGTTTTTAAACTTAATCGCTGTGTTATGTGGTTTAATTAAGCGATAATTTAATACGCCAGTTAAGTAAATGTCAGATAAATACAATAGCAAATATTTATCATATATCCGTTATGATATATAACACGCAGTATTCAAAAAGCAGCCATTAAAAACAGCCGCTATTTGTTTTTGATTTAACCGCAGTTGCTTACATTTATCATGGTATCAATAACTCTTATTCATTAGGTTGGTTACGGCACGTATGTCATTAGTCTCTTCTCTCAAACACAGTATTTTTGTTCGTATTTATGCAGGATTATTAATAGTCTGCTTGTGTGTGGCATTATTTGCCCAGCTATTGATGGATACTATCAATAAAGAACGCGTTCAATCTTACCGTGAAAACATGGCAACAGGGGCTTTTCATATAGTAAGCGAAGGTCTTACTCACCAAGAAAATGAGGCGCAACGTGATTATTGGCTAGCTGATGCAAGCAGTTTGTTTGGCACAGAATTCAGTATTTTGTCCATCGATGAGGTGGACTTCAATGCCAGTGAATTGCGTCGCTTTGAGAAGGGAAATACTGTCGTTCGCTATGTCAGTCAGCCGATGTACGCTGATGTTTATTACCGGTTACCAGACAATAAAAGTGTTTTAACCGCCCGCATATCACAAGTCACCGAACAGCATGTACGGGCAATTGCTGTATTTCTATTAGATGATTTGTCCTATTACAGTACCTTGTCTGATAAGCGTGCACGTTTAGCGCAGTTGGAAGAAAAATTTTCGTTTCCGTTAGCATTTAAAGCCGTAAATACACTCGATTTAGATCCTGATCAGATGGCACGCTTGCGCCGTGATGAGGTCGTCATTTTATTGCAAGATACTAATAGCAGTAAAAGCAATTCGTCTATTAAAGTTGTTGTGCCATCTGAAATAAATGATATGGCGGTTTTGATAGGACCAGTCCCTCTGTTTAATTTTTTCCCGCTTAATTTAATCGTCAGTATGATTCTGATCAGTATGTTTTTAATCAGTTTGGGCGTTTATGCGCTGATTTTCCCGCTCGAGCGCAAACTACAACTGATTCAAGTGGGTGTTAATGAAGTTAGTAAAGGCAATCTTGATAGTCAAGTACAGGTCATTGGGCAAGATGAAATTGCGCGTCTATCAGCGACCTTTAATGCGATGACTGCCCATATTAAGCGTTTGATTGAGTCGCAGCGCGAGTTGACCCGCGCGGTCTCCCATGAACTGCGTACGCCGGTTGCACGTATCCGCTTTGCTGTTGATATGCTGGCAGATACTGATGATGAAGACTCGCGGTTCAGTCAGCGTGACTTTATTGATGAAGATATTGAGGCGCTGAACGGTCTGATTGATGAGATATTAACGTATGCGAAACTTGAAGAAGGCTCACCAAAACTAGATTTGGAGCCGGTGAACCTTAGGGAATTACTTGAGCAGATTGAGCGTGAAACCAATGCTTTAGGTAAGCCTATCAAAATAGTGACTAAGCTGCCAAATGCTAAAGTGAGCGCAGTAGCCGATAGGCGCTACTTGCATCGCGTTATTCAAAATTTGGCAGGTAATGCCTTACGCTATGCGGAGAGCACTATTATTATTAGCGCTGGAGTTAAAAAGGGCAATGCCTTTGTCAGCGTAGAAGATGACGGTCACGGTATTTCAGAAGCAGATCGTGAAAAGGTGTTTATTCCATTTTCACGCTTGGATGATAGTCGTACGCGTGCCTCAGGTGGCTACGGGTTAGGCTTATCTATCGTCTCACGTATCGCTTTTTGGTTTAATGGCAGTATGAAAGTAGATGAGAGCCGCGATTTGGGCGGTGCGCGATTTGTCATGACCTGGCCGATTAAACCGCTGACCCAAGTTCTTGCTGCTGATGAGTTAACACAAGAAAAGAGCGAACGCGATTTTGATGCTTAATCATTTATAGTCAGTGCAAAATTAAAAATAATCGACTATAGCTTGTAGAATAATATAGTCGAAAATAGAGGAGGGCAAAGGATGCCATATTTATTTGGTGGTTTAGTCGTATTGAATGCCGCAACGCTAGGGTATTACTTGTTTCTGCAGCAACCAACCACGACTCAGACTTTAAAAGCGGCGCAGGAAGACATAATCCAGCCTTTAGCGTTTACCAACAGCGCTGAGTATATTCCGCCTATCATTGGCACTAGAGAATAGTATTTACCGCATAAAATAGCTGCAAAAATTTTATCGTTTGTATTTTTAGTCAGATTTTTCATTTTTAGCGTTATTTATTTACTGTTTTAGCAGCCATAGGGGTTTTATCTGTATTGGCATCCAATGGTTGTTCTCCAGCAACTTTAGAGATCAAAGGAATATGTACGCAGACCTGTAGGCCGCCATCCGGATGATTAATGACCTCAACTGTCCCATGGTGCAAGCGCGCGATACGATCGACAATCGCTAAGCCTAAACCGCTGCCTTGAGTAGTACGCGCTGACTCACCCCGCTCAAACGGCTGCATAATACGCTCTAATTGGTCTTCTGCAACGCCACCACCACAGTCGCGCACACATATTATCAATTGCTCTTTTGCTTCTTTGTTGACCGCATTTTCAGTCACCACATCGCTATCCTCTATTACCTCTGTCTCCATAAAGGTTGGTACAACCGTTGCTGATAGATAAATAGGCGGCTTGCCATAACGTTTGGCATTGTTTACCAGATTGACAATCAGGCGCTTAATGGACATAGGCCGTACGGGGACGACCTTGTGACATTCTGACTGATAAATAAACTGCATTGGTGCAAACTGCACCATAATCTCATTAAATATGGTATCTAAATTGGTGAGGCGTACCGGTTCATCAGAGCCATCTTTCATAAAGGAGATAAACTGCTCTAAAATAGCATCCATATCTTCAATATCATAAATCAAGCCTTCACGAAAAAACTCATCAGGCAGCATCTCAGCGGTTAAACGCATCCGAGTCAGCGGTGTACGCAAATCATGTGAGATACCGGCAAGCATAATCGTGCGCTCTTTTTGCGCTTGATTGAGCGTCGTAAACAAGTGGTTAAAGGCCATATTCACTTGGCGAATCTCAGTAGGACCATGACGGGTTGGCAAAGTGGTGGCATGACCGAGACGAATATAGTTGGTCGCTGCACGCTGTAAATAACGTAACGGGCGATTTAATTGACGTGCCAATAGAATGATGGTCAATAGCGTTAAAATCGGTAGGCCAATTAAAAACAATATTAATAAGGTCGGACTGTACTGAGAATAATAAACCACCGGTTCGCGAATCCAAAAACTACTATCACGACTGTCTTGTACCCAAAGCTGCGGGGTCGGTTTAAACTTAAAATACACCTCCACCGGTCGGCCCAACTGCGCCCCGATTTCGCGTTTTAGCACATCGGTAAAGACACCGACAAAAGCTTTATCCGCAATCTGTGGAAAGTCGTTTGGATTGTCTACGACCACTACATGAGAGTGCTGGTAAATCCATTGACGTACTTCAGGATTGTCCTTCCAATCTTGATTGACGCTATTCATTAACCGTAGCTCACTGGTCAAATAGCGTGCATGGCTTTTAAGCTCTGGTAAATACAGACTACGCCAAAAAAATAAAATCGATACCCCGACACTGATGATAACAATAAAAGCGACCATCAAGGTGGTCAGCCAACTGTTGGAGTAAGAGCGTGGCAGCCAGCTTTTATGAGGCAATTGAGTATTTGGGGTCGTCATATGAGTCCAAGATATTGGTATGCAATGGTAGATACTAGGATAGCATAATCAAATAGCGGCGCTGGTAGCTTTCATATTACAAAATGCTTGCTCACATAGGCGGAAAAATACGAGCCTATTATTCTAATAATGAGTACAGATTATGGATTTTGTTTTACAGCAACGATGATTTAAGCTATTGTTAATAAATAATTAAATAAGCACAGTTTATGTTTTCAATAAAATAAGACTGTGATATAATTATGCCCTTTTTGGTATACCTGCGAAAGAGAGAATTCACATGGTTGTTATTCGTTTAGCACGGGGCGGTGCCAAGAAACGCCCATTTTATCAAGTAGTTGTTGCTGATCAACGCCGCGCGCGTGACGGTCGCTATATTGAAAACATCGGCTTTTTTAACCCACTCGCTAAAGATTCTGAAGAAGCAGTACGCCTAAACATGGAAGCGTACAATGCGTGGATCGAAAAAGGTGCACAACCTTCAGATCGCGTTGCTTCATTAGCAAAAGCTTATAACAAAGCTGCGGCTACTACTGAAGCGACTGCTTAATTTTTAAGCAGGCGTTTTAGTGGTAAAAAGTGATAACGTGATAATAGCGTTATCTCGTAGTTTTAGAACACACAGCGTAGCTGGTCTGACCAGTATGCGCGATTAACTGTTTATCGCTGTTTTAATTGACTACCGTGGTTGAACGGGCGCGATTTATTTACTGCTGTTTATATATTGTTAGGTTAGCCGTTATGTCATCTGTTCCAGACGCTAGTACCCTTATGAAAATCGGTCAACTCAAAAAGCCTTATGGCATTAAAGGTTGGCTTTGGGTGTTTAGCGACACCGATGAACACGCGGAAATATTTGACATTAGGCCGTGGTGGATGAAAACAGCTACCGGCATGAAGCCGTTAACTGTTAAAGCGTGGCGTGAGCAAGGCACAGGACTTGTTGCTCAGTTTGAGCAAGTCCCTGACCGTAATATTGCTGAAACCATGAATGGTGTTACCATTTGGGTTGCTCAAGACGTATTGCCAGAACCTAATGAAGACGAATATTATTGGTCGGATTTAGTTGGTATGCGGGTTATGAATGAGCAAGACCAGTATCTTGGTGATATTACTGAAATGTTTGAGACCGGTGCCCATGACATCATGCGTGTAACGGCAACCTCAGACAGTTTAGATGCTGAAGAGCGCCTGATACCTTGGCATAAGCAAACTGTGATACAGGTCGATATGGCCAGTAAAACGGTAACGGTAGCTTGGGAAAGCGACTATTAGTTTAGTGCCTGTTAATTCAGTGCTTATTAATTCAGTGCTTATTAATTTAGTGCTTATTAATGTCATGTTAATAGCATAACGTTAATATCGTAATCATCATGTCAGTCGTTATTTAAACGCTTGTATGTAGGATTCAGATGTATTTTGCCGTGATTAGTATTTTTCCTGAGATGTTTGCAACGATTCGTGATTTTGGTATCACAGCGCGTGCAGTGACTCAGGAAAAGGTCACGATTGAATGCATTAACCCGCGCGATTATACCACTGACAACTATCGCCGTATTGATGAACGTCCGTATGGTGGTGGTCCTGGTATGGTAATGATGGCTGAGCCATTGTCACAAGCTATTGAAGATGCTCGTCTGCGCGCCAGCCAACATGGTTGCCGTATGGACGCAGCGCACTGTCCGGTGATTTACATGTCACCACAAGGGCAGACGCTGAGCGAGAGTAGTGTGGTCGATATGACTGAGTATGACGGCATGATTATATTATGTGGTCGTTACGAAGGCATTGACGAGCGCTTATTGTCGCGGTATGTGGATATGGAAGTGTCGCTGGGTGACTATGTACTGACCGGTGGTGAGCTACCAGCGATGGTGCTAATGGATAGTGTGATACGTCGTCTGCCTGATATTATGGGTGATGATAAGTCAGCTGAGCAAGACTCGTTCGTCGATGGCTTGCTTGATTGCCCACATTATACTAAGCCGCATGAGTTTGCGGGTATGACAGTGCCTGAAGTGTTACTTTCAGGCCATCATGCCAATATCGCGAAGTGGCGCTTTAGCCAGCAAGTTGAGCGTACGCAAATGCGGCGTCCAGACTTATGGCAAGCGTTTACCCCAACGGTAGAGCAAGCGAAGTGGTTAAAAGCATTGGCAAAAGCAGATAAAAAGTAGCGTTGATAGCTGCTATAAAGATAAACAGTTAAGTAATAAAGTTTTGAGCAACAATAAAACGAGTCATAGCATAATGGCCGTTTGTCATAACCCACTTACGTTGTGTCTCATTAAAACAGATGCGATTAATTATTACAAACAGGTGATATGCGTTAAGCCTCTATTATCTAATGTGAGGAGATAACTCTCATGAGCAACAAGCATCCATTGGTTCAGGTCATCGAAAATGCTCAATTGATTGAGCGCCCAAGCTTTGCACCCGGCGATACCGTTGTGGTTCAAGTAAAAGTACGTGAAGGTGAGCGTGAGCGTTTACAGGCTTTTGAAGGCGTTGTAATTGCTAAGCGTAACCGCGGTTTAAACTCAGCGTTTACCGTACGTAAAATCTCAAGCGGTGTTGGTGTTGAGCGTGCATTCCAATTGCATTCACCAATTATCGAGAGCATCGAAGTGAAACGCCGTGGCGCTGTTCGCCGTGCGAAACTATACTACTTACGTGAGCGCTCTGGTAAATCAGCACGTATCCGCGAGAAGCTTGCTCCGCGTGCACCTAAAGTTGTTAAGCCAAAAGCTGACGCTTAGATTATATCCAGTATCTGCTTTTAAGCATTGTGCTTAATATTACTTTATTGCTGAGCCGTCTATTATGCGATTCAGTAATAAAGAAGAATCAGATACAAGCCCTTATTCATAGGTTTATCATATAAATAAGCGGGTAGTACCAAAAAAGACAAAGCCCCAATCTGTGCGCATGCCAGATTGGGGTTTTTGTTTCTGCAGTTTTAAATTAGGATTTTAAATTTAGATTTTAGAGGGCTTAAGATTTGAGCTCGCAGTTTTAGCTTAAACTATCCATATTAAACCTAGCCATCAAGATTTTCGATACGGCTGTTTTGATCTTTAGATTTACTGTATTTACGCAGGCGTATGTATAACTTTTTAGTGACGGTAGCAATGGTTTTTTGCTGATCGTCGACGATATCTACTTGGTATTCGCGAAAGACGGGTTCGCCGTCCTTTGCCAATTCTTGAATAATTGTGATTTCATTGCTAGGAATTTTCATGCGGGCAGTGACTTTGCTATTACCGGGGGCAAGGAACTCGATATGTGAGCTTTTATCCCAAACGACGTAGCTGCTACCTAACTGATGCATCAGCATCAGCATATAAAAAGGATCAATCATTGAGTATAAACTGCCACCGAACTGTGTACCTACGATATTTTTATTCAGACTATTAAGTCCCATGCTCACTACACATAAGCCCTGATCAAGGTTGATATGCTCAATTTTGATACCGGCACCGATATAGGGAGCATAAGTGTTGATACGCAGCTTAAGCAGATAAGGCGTGAGCAATGGCATAATGTTTTTTTTAGCATTACGTTTTAGAGTCTCAAGTTTGCTGGGTAGTAAACTCATAAATTTATCCTATGGCCTTTTCTTGATTTTTTAGACGGCTACTAATCAATCGTGATTGATAAAAAGGTATTCATCATAATTAAAAATAACTAAAGTCGCTAGACCTAAAGCGTAACTGAAGCAGAACTTTAATCGTTACTTTCTATTATTATTAATCACTTATCGTAATGGTATTTATAATTGTTGGCGCATTAGCCAAAAAAGAAAATGTGTGTTTTAGCTTAAGCTAGTCTCATATTAGTCCGTCGATATAGCGTAATTTTATGTCCTTTTATTATATAAGCATCTGATTAGTTTCAGATAGTCATAAATGGAAACTTTAAGTTATCAATAATAACGATGCATATAGTATCTTTTAATCGTTATAAATTCGCATTTCAAAGGCTCATAGCATACAATAGCCGCAATTTTGTCTTTGGTGGCTTAACGTTTATAGCAAGTTTAGTAAATGAACGGGCAGTCACTCAAACATCGGTCGACATAAGGAAATGTGATGAGTGATACACAGCTTCCCGCTTCAGGGTCCAATCCGCAGCATCCAATCCCCTCTGATAGTGATTTGCAAGGTAGCTATGTAGATTTACATAAGCCCAATTCAAGTTTTAAAAATCGTAACGCCTATCTGAACCATGAATTACAAATTATGCAGCCCAAGCGCTGGCGTCCTAATTTGCCGTTCCGTGATTATCGTTTTGAATATGAAGATACGATTCCGGCAATGGCGGCAACCATTGGCAAAGTCGTGATGGTCGGTGCCATTGCCGCCACCTTTGCAGGACCGCTTGGTTTGGGTGATGCATTTGTTCTAGAAAACGTCCGTTATGAGCTGTTAATCGTGGCGTTCTTCGTTATTTTATTCTCAGGTTTTTTGCTACCTACAGCGAACCTTGCGGGTACCCATGGTCCACTAATCCCACTAATCCCTATTGTCGTAGCCGCTGGTGGTCATCCAATGGCTTTTGGTCTGCTTATCGGTGCTTTTGGCTTATTGCTTGCCATTAGTAAAGGGGGAAGTCTGCTGGCAAACTTGACCAGTAAAGGCGTGTGCGGTGGTTTACTACTATATTTGGGCTTTATTGGTACCATCTCCCAAGTTAAAAATCTGTTCACTTGGGCAGAAGGCATCGGTATGGCACATATTGCCTTTGTGGTGATTCTACTCACAATCATACTGTATGCGGTGCTAGAGAATTTTCAAAAACGCTGGCTTGCCGTGCCGCTTAGTTGCTTACTAGGGGGCGGGGTTGCTTTTGCTATGGGTGCGCCTTTTGCTTTTAAAACAGCACCAGGTCTACCGAATATGAGCCCGATGTATTGGTGGGGAGAAAACACCGGTTGGATGCTAGGATTACCAACCGTTGAGAGCTTTATCGTCGTACTGCCATTTGCGGTGTTGGCGGTTGCCATGTGGTCACCAGACTTTTTGGGTCATCAGGTCTTCCAAAAAATCAGCTATCCTAAACGTACCGAACGTGTGCTGATGGATATTGATGATACGATGACTAGTGCATCGTTTCGTCAGGTTGTAGGCTCTTTGCTTGGCGGTGCAAACTTTGCCTCCTCATGGGGTACTTATATTGTACCAGCAGCGATTGCGAAGCGTCCGATTCCAGCCGGTGCGATTTTAACCGGTATTTTCTGTATCATCGCTGGTGTTTGGGGTTATCCCATGGACTTGGCAATTTGGGAGCCAGTTATGTGTGTGGCGCTCATTGTCGGGGTCTTTATTCCGCTGCTTGAAGCAGGGATGGAGATGACACGTGAAGGTAAAACCACCCAGTCCGCTGCCATTGTCGTTTTTGCCTCAGCGTTGGTAAATCCAGCCTTTGGTTGGTCGATTACCTTGGTGCTTGATAATTTAGGTTTGATTGGCTCTAAAGAGCGTAGTGCTAATCTAACCAAGATGAGCCGCTGGATTATTCCTGTAATTACTTTTGTGATATTAACGGGTGTGATGGCTATCGTTGGTATGTTGCCGGGTATTCCAGCATTAATGCCAAATTTCCGTCATTAAAAAAGTTATACTTACCTAAAAAAGTCAGCCATAGTGCTGGCTTTTTTTATGGTTATTGCTAAGCTGATAACTGTTCTTGCAAAACGCTCACTATCGCCCCATAAATAGCTGTATATCAGTATCTTGAGAGCAATAAATTCTATGGTCAATGTCTCCACATCGAGCCTCGTCGACGATAAAAAAGCCCGTCTTAAGCATTTAATCCAGCGCCTGCCAAATTTGCCAGGAGTCTATAAAATGCTGGGTAAAAATGGCGATATTCTGTATGTCGGTAAAGCTAAATCGCTTAAAAGTCGTGTGAACAGTTACTTTGCTAAGACAATTGATCATCCGAAGACACGCGCGTTAGTCGCACGGATTCATAATATTGAAACCATTATTACTCGTAGCGAAACCGAAGCCCTACTGCTCGAGCAAAACCTGATTAAAGAGCATCGTCCGCCTTATAACGTGCTACTGCGCGATGATAAATCCTATCTTTACGTGTTTATTTCAGCAGATAAGCCCTATCCAAGATTGGCTTATGGGCGCGGCAAGGGCAATCATCAAAAAGGGCGCTTTTTTGGACCTTTCCCTTCCGCACATGCCGCAAAAGAGACGTTAGTCTTGATGCAAAAAATGTTTCAAATGCGCCAATGTACCAATACGTTTTTTAAGCAGCGTAAGCGCCCTTGTCTTGAATATCAAATTAAACGCTGCCGTGCGCCCTGTGTGGGCTTGGTATCAGCTGATGAATATGCAGAAGACGTCAGCAATACCATTCGTTTTTTAAAGGGTGATTCTAGTGATATTCATAGCGCGCTGATTGAAAAAATGGAAGCTTCTGCGGAAGAATTAGATTTTGAAAAAGCAGTATTTTATCGCGATCAGCTGTCTATGCTGCGTGAAGTACAAGCTAAGCAAGCTGTTTATACCGTACAGGGTGAGGCGGATGTGATTGCTATTGCCAGTCAAGCAGGCATGACTTGCGTCAATGTCTTAACTGTCCGTGGCGGGCGCGTACTTGGTGGTAAGAACTACTTCCCCGATGTTGATAGCAGCGAGCCGCTTGCTGATAATTTATCAGCATTTATCACCTCGTTTTATTTTCAGGTGACAGATGACTTACCAGCAGAAATCATGTTGAGTCATGAGTTACCGGATCAGGTTGCGATCAGTGAAGCACTGGCGAGCCATTTTGGTAGTAAAGTCGTTATCAAAACCAGCGTCCGTGAGCACCGTGCCGAATGGTTAGATTTGGCTAGACTTAATACCAATAACGCCTTAAAAACCAAGCTTGGCGATTATTTAGAGCTGCATGCGCGTTTTGGTGCACTCAAAGACGTCTTGGCTGACGTCACTGATCGAACCATTGATCGTATTGAGTGCTTTGATATTTCGCACACGATGGGCGAGGCGACCATAGGTAGCTGTGTGGTTTTTGACCAAGGTGGCTCGCGTCGCCGTGATTATCGTCAATATGCGATTCATGACATTGTCGGTGGTGATGATTATGCCGCGATGAAGCAAGTGCTGACCCGTCGTTATAAAAAGCAGCCGCTGCCTGACTTGCTGCTTATCGATGGCGGTAAAGGTCAGCTTGGAATAGCCAAAGAAGTACTGACAGAGCTGGGTATTCTTGGTGATACCTTGCTGATTAGTGTAGCAAAAGGCGAAGGGCGTAAGGCTGGGCTTGAAGTATTGCACTTTATTGATCATGAGCCGCTTGATTTACCCATGGATAGCAAAGCGCTGCATTTATTGATGCATATTCGTGATGAGGCGCATCGTTTTGCGATTACTGCGCATCGTAAAAAGCGTGATAAGCGCCGTTCATCGTCAGTGTTGGAAGTAATTCCGGGACTGGGTGAAAAGCGCCGTCGTGACTTGCTCAATCATTTTGGCGGCTTGCAGCAATTGCTCGGTGCATCGCAGCAAGAGTTGGCAGGCGTGCAGGGTATTGGTCCGATTTTGGCTAAAACGGTTTATAAAGTATTGCATGAGTAGCTTGGTTAATATTAGCTAAATAAAATTGGGGCTGTTCTAGAATTATCTAGGACAGCCTTAATTTTATAGATTTTAAATAAAGAGTCGCTATTATTCAGTGGCTTTTCTTTTATAGGTCACAAATTTAAAATCTAACTCACTTTTATCATCGTACATCCGCTCAGACGCTTCTGCTACTCCAAATTCGCTTGGCAGTTCGGGGTAAAATGCTTCGCCATCAGTAATTTCAGTATCGACATGAGTCAGCTCAATACGGTCGGTATACATCAACGCATCGCTAAAAACGCGCTCGCCGCCAATTACCCAAATCGTATCAATATGCGCACCATGAGCGAGACTTGCTGCTTGCGTCAGCGCATCATCTAAATTATGTACCACATAAGCGTTATCTTTGCCGACAAGGCCTTTTTGCTCAGCATAATCTAGCTGGGTACTAATAATAAAACTAACACGTTTTGGCAACGGCTTGCTACCCATCGACTCAAACGTCTTGCGACCCATAATGACGATACCTTGTATCGCGCCATCATTTTGTTTGGTCGTCATCTTTTTAAAATGCTGCAAGTCGGCTGAGATATGCCACGGTAGCTCATTGTCTTTACCAATACAGCGATTGCTACTGATAGCTGCGATTTGGGCAACTTCGGTGTTGGCATAACTCATAACGTATCCTTTTTATTAGCTTCTAAAATGCAGGTTTTATTTAAAACAGTCAATAAGACCAACGCTATACAGCAACCTTCGCTTTGATAGCAGGATGCGACTCGTAATCAGCAACGTTGATATCTTCATATTTGAAAGCAAAAATATCTTTAACATCAGGGTTGAGCGTCAATGTTGGCAGCGTATACAGCGAGCGCGTCAACTGTAACTCGACTTGCTCACGGTGGTTTTGATAGATATGACAATCGCCACCCGTCCAGATAAATTCGCCAACTTCTAGGCCGCAAACTTGCGCCACCATATGGGTCAAGAGCGCATAACTAGCGATATTAAACGGCACACCTAAGAACAAATCGGCAGAGCGCTGATAGAGCTGGCAAGAGAGTTTATTATCCGCAACAAAGAACTGAAACATCGTATGACAAGGGGGCAAGGCAACTTGTTCTGCTTCACCGGGATTCCAGCCAGAGACGATCAAACGGCGCGAATTGGGGTTGGTCTTTATTTGCTCGATGACTTGGGTAATTTGATCGACGCCATCATTATTGTAGCGACCATCTTCGTCTTTAGTAGCACCATAATTGCGCCATTGATGACCATAAATAGGACCTAAATCACCCGCAGGACGATTGAAGCGTGCGGTTTGCTCGCTGGTCGCCCATTCGTTCCAAATACGCACGCCGTTTTCTTGCAAGTAATCGACGTGGGTACTGCCCCTTAAAAACCATAGAAGCTCATAGGTGATGGACTTAAGATGCACTTTTTTGGTGGTTAATAAGGGGAAACCGTCGGTTAAATTAAAACGTAGCTGCGCCCCAAAGTGGCTAAGCGTACCGGTTCCAGTACGATCACCTTTTTCGGTGCCATGAGTCATGACGTGTTTTAGCAAGTCTAAATAGGCTTGCTCGTTTTTACTCTGCTCGGTTTTAATAATAACGTTGTTCATGGTCATAAAGTTACTCTTCTACGCTGTTCAAACGCATCGTTGATATCGTTCTTAAGGTAATGCTGAAGGAAGATAAAGCTTAATAAGCTGACTGCTTACCCCAATCATAGATGCCGCGTTTATAAGCATAAATCAGCATGATTAAGCCAGCGATGATCATCGGTGCGCTTAATAGTTGTCCTTTGGTCATCCAGCCTAATAAAACAAATCCTTGGTCAACGTCAGGCTGACGGAAGAATTCGATGATAAAGCGGCTGATACCGTAGCCTAGTAAGAACACAGCAGAGGCGGCCATACGTGGACGCGGCTTCGATGAATACCACCATAAGAAGATAAATAGTAGCAGACCTTCGGCAAAGGCTTCGTATAGCTGCGAGGGGTGACGCGGCAGCACATATTGACCATTAACCTCAATCATCAATTCTTGCAATTGTGGATTGCTCTGTAATTGCTCCATATCAAAGGCAGCCGCTTGCGGGAAATAGGTCAGCCAGTTATAGCCACCGTCTGATACGCGCCCCCATAGCTCACCGTTAATATAGTTGCCGATGCGACCAAATAGTAAACCGGTTGGCACACAAGGAACGATAAAATCGAATACTTGGAAAGTGGTTTTTTTATATTTGCGCGCAAAGAACCACATACCTAGCATGACGCCAATAAAGCCGCCGTGGAAAGACATGCCGCCTTCCCAAACCTTTAATAGGTAGGCTGGGTTTTGTAGCAGCTCGCCGAATTGATAAAACAACACATAGCCAATACGACCGCCTAAAATAACGCCAAGCGCACCATAAAAGACCAAATCAGACACCATATCGGTGGTCCAATTATCGCGTTTAGTGCTGCGATACCAAGCCAGACCATAAGCTGCGGCAAATGCCAGCAAATACATTAGGCCATACCAGTGCACTTCTACTGGACCCAAGGACAGTGCTACAGGATCGTACTGAGGATGAATTATCATAAAGGCATCATAATTATTAATAATAGAATGCTGGTCATAATAGCAAAATTCGACCCTTACGAACACTACCGTCTGTTCAAAATAAAAGACGGTTAGCTATCACAGCAGCACGGTATTTTTTCTAACGCTAATCGACACTATGGTTGTTGAAGCGAATTATTGCAGCGGACTATTGCAGCGAATTATGGAACCAGATAAGTGAATGGATAGCAAAGCACTAAAAAAACCGATAAGATGAAAAAAAGCGCATCAATTTCTAAGGAATCATTATGCACACTAATTTATCACCGCGATCACTTTTGCACGATAAACAATTAAAAACAAAGTTTGATGCATTAACCTTAAATAGTAACTTTAAATTGAAAATACTGCCATTATCAGTGCTATACACCGTGGCATCAGGCTTAACGGTTTTTGTTCCTGTAACCGTGCAAGCGGCAAACAGTAGTATCGAACAAATTACAATTTATCAAGGTTTAGCCAGTGTGACTCGCGCCTTGCTAATCAGCGGCACAGGTGAGCAGACGCTGGTTTTTTCTTGTTTATCGCCTGCTATTGAACCAGATAGTATCAGCGTACAAGCACTGGGTAATGTCAATATTGGTGAGGTTAGTATTGAGACGCTAAGCGGTGAACAAGCAGCGCAATGTCAATATCAAGGTGATGCTAACGTACAGACTCAGCAGAATAATCTAGCCGATATCAGCGCCGAATTAGAAGCAGCGCGTTTGACCAAAGCCTATTTGCAGAATCTGACTAAAGTGACGCAGATAACTACAGCTGGCACGCTTGCCAATAATGCACGCGATTTAGAGACGCAAGCGGCAAGTATTAATAAAAAAATTGTAGAGCTGCAAAAGCAAGAAGCTCGCGCTAAAGACGCCCTAAATCAATTGGTCGCGGGCAGTACCACCTCGGCACAGAATAGCGTGACCCAAGTGAGTGTGCGTATCGCTAATCGTTCTGCAAGCAGCGTTAAACTGCATTATCAAGTACGCGGTGCAAGTTGGGAGCCAACCTATCAAGCACGCTTAAATACCGATAGTAAGCAGCTTAATATCACCGCCTCTGCGATCATAGCCCAACAAACAGGCGAGAATTGGAACAACGTACCCGTTATTTTAAGTACCGTTAATCCCAATCAAACGACAACCAGTCAACTGCCAAGAGTCGAGCGTTTGTCGTTATATGAAGAGCGGCAAGATAAGTTGGCTCGCTATGCACAACCCATGATGGAAAGTGAATCTGCACCAGTCGTCGTTTCTGCTAGAGCTAGCTATGGCGGCGCGTCTGGAGCAGATATGCCGCCGCTACCCAGCTTTACGGTTAGCAGTCAAAATAAAAATGGCATCACCGAATATCGGCTACCGCAGCGCGTGAGTATTCCCAGTGATGGCAGGCGGGTACGTACGGTTATTGATGAGCAATCGGGTACCAGTAAGCTATGGTTACGTAGTACACCCAGTGCCGAAGCTGCCGCTTATTGGTATGCATCTGCGCCGTTCTTGACACCAGCTTGGGCTAACGGTTCGTTGCAACTGTACCGCGACGATAACTATGTTGGACAGTCGCAGTATGATTATCAGAGCTTAAAAGAGCAGGGCATTGGTTTTGGTGTTGATCCTAGTTTGCTAGTCAAACAGCTCACTGATGAAAACAAACAAGGTGATAAAGGCGTGTTTAATCGTCAGCAAACCAAAACAACTACCCAAGCTTATCAGTTTACCAATCAGCATAATCGCAGCGTGCGCTTGCAAGTCTTAAGTGCGGAACCGGTGAGTAGCGATGACAGTATTAAGGTAACCGCGACGCATACACCAGCCATTAGCCAAAAAGACTGGAAAGATAATAAGGGCATGGTTGCTTGGGAGTTTGATTTGCCGAGTAAGCAATCTAAAGTACTGCAATCGACCTATCAAATTAGCTACCCTGCGGATAAAAAATTAAACACCAATTAAATGCTGAAAATATCAATATAAAGGAATGTTATGTGTATTGTCGCCATTGCTTGGCAGTTATTTGATGAGCTACCTTTGGTTTTATTGTCCAATCGTGATGAGTTTTTACAGCGTCCGACAGAGCTGCTGCATCAATGGATAGATCAGCCTATTTATGCGGGACGCGATAAGCAAAGTGGCGGTACGTGGCTGGGCATTCACCAACAGCAGCAGACGAATTTTCATCAACAAAATGGACGCTGGGCGGCGGTATTGAACTTTCGTGATGGTGTACAGGCAAGTAATAATGAGCGCTCGCGTGGTGAATTAGTGACTGATTTTTTAACCAGTACTTTAAGCCCGATGGACTTTGCACGGCAAATAAGCCTACAAGATTATGCAGGATTTAACCTTATTATTGGTAATAGCAAGCAAGCGGTTGTCGTTAATAACCGCGGTCATGCACCGACACCGTTACATGCAGGCTTGCACGTCTTCTCTAATGGTCAGCCAGAAGAAGGTTGGTTTAAAACTGAGCGGCTACGCGGTCGGCTACGCCAAGAGGTATTACCATTAATTAGCGAGAACAGCGCATATGAGTATTGGCAAGAGGCTGCTTTTTCTGTCATGTCGGACAATACCACCGCGCCAGTAGATAATCTCCCCGATACTGGTATCGATATAAAAATAGAACAAGCACTGTCGTCTATTTATATTGAAGGTGCAAATTTGACAGGTATTACTCCTACAGCATTGCCAAGCTATGGCACACGGACACAAAGTATTCTAACCTTACTTCGTCAAGAAAGCGCGTCAGATAAAAAAATCCAAGCGGAAATTATTAGTCGTGAATGCAAACATTGAGCAGAATTAACATAAAAAAATCCCCATAGTGATGATGAACAATCAATATGGGGGTTTTTTATTCTAAAATTGTCGAAGCAATCAGTGACCTTATTTCACCAACAAATGGTTGTTTTGTTCTGGAATAATAAGTTCTTGTTTGAGCGGTAGTTCGGGCACCAATTCTTGCAAGGCGCGGCGATATACCCCACGTTTAAAGTGAATCACTTGTCCGAGTGGATACCAGTAGCTGACCCATTGCCAGTTGTCAAATTCTGGTTTCCCTTCATCAAAGCGGATATGTTGGGTGTTCGGCTCATCTAAGCGTAGCAAAAACCATTTTTGTTTTTGCCCAATACACAAAGGATACTGCCCATGGCGCACATAGCGCTTTGGCAAGCGGTAGCGCAACCAATCTTGCGTGACCGCCAGTAGATCCACATGACGTGGATGTAGACCGACCTCTTCCCAGAGCTCGCGATACATCGCATCCATCGGCGTCTCCCCGCGGTCGATGCCACCTTGAGGGAACTGCCAAGCGTTGTGACCAATGCGTTTTGCCCACAGAACTTGCCCTTGTGTATTTGCCAAGATGATGCCGACATTGGCGCGAAAGCCGTCTGCATCTATCATGACTTAACCTTTTAAATTGTTTAAAACAGCTTATCTTGACATGACACACTGACCGCAATCATAATTATTATAGGGTGATCGTTGTCGATATCAGGTCAAAATAAGATTCATTACCGTTATTAAACCAAGAAACAAGCCAAATGTGTAACAGTATTTTGCTATAAAATGTTTCACGAGTTTAGTCATTTAAAATTAAGTAATTATATAGGGGGATATAAACAGACTTTTGTGAACTTATTCAACAAACTATTTTGATGGATTTGTACTTCTGTTTGTTGGTTTTTACTTCGTTTATGCTGGCTGATACACCATATATGCTAACTTAATGGTACAAGACCATGCTTCATAAAATCTCGTTTTAGCTTATGTTACACTAGTCATATTCTGCTTATCTCAATCAATAATAAAATACTAAGTTAATGAAATTGGCTAATGAAATAAGCTAATAAAAAACATTCTATTCGCGGTTAACTATCTACCAATTAAAACAAGGGTTCGCCAAAATGTCAGAGTCAAAAGCAAGTGTTACGTGGCAAGAAAACAAAGCCTTTATGGGTATATCACCATCAGGTCATAACGTCCAAATCGATGCCGATAAAGAAAAAGGCGCAAGCCCGATGGAGCTGATTTTATTAGGGCTTGGCGGCTGTGCCAGTTATGATGTGGTATCGATTTTACAAAAATCTCGTCAAGAAGTAACAGATGTACGTTGTGAGCTGACAGCCCAGCGTGCCGAGACTGTACCAGCAGTTTATACCGATATTCACATGCACTTTATTGTGAAGGGACAGGATATCAAAGATAGCCAAGTAGAAAGGGCCATAAAATTGTCTGCAGAAAAATACTGCTCAGCCAGCCGAATGTTGGTACAGGGCGGGGTGAATGTGACCCACGATTTTGAAATTATCGCAGGATAAAGGCGAATATACTCATGAATTCATTCTTTGGATTGGTCTCTGATACTGCAGCGTCCGCCATTTGGGCGATGATAGTGGCAAGTCTGTTGCCATTAGCAATGGCATTAACTGCAAAAGCGCTCGGCGGCTTTAACTTGACTGACAATGCCCATCCGCGAGAGTTTTTACAAGGTACAACGGGCATGGCAGCGCGCGCTAATGCTGCTCAGCAAAATAGCTATGAGACGTTGCCAGTATTTTTGGCGGCGGTGTTGGTAGCGATGCTATTTTTTGTACCACAGATGATTGTCAATACATTGGCATGGCTATACGTGCTGATTCGTATTGGTTTTTGCGTGGCATATATTACCAATTTGGCAATGTTTCGTTCCATTCTTTGGGTATTATCGATTATCTGTTGCCTCATGCTCTTTTATTTAGCCATTCGGGTTAGTTTTTAACTGAACGTATTTAATTGATGGCATCATTTTATAATAAAAGCAGCCGATTATTACTTTGCGCTAGTTTGTAGTGCTTGAATAATCGCTGCTTTATTTTTTTCTCGTTTAATACTGTCCCACAATATTTGAGCTTCGCTATAGCCTTTGGTCAGCATGCCAAGCCACTGCTTATAACGACCGACTAATATCACTTCGCTTTTCGCTGCGCCTTCTAAAAACTTAATCTGATGAGCAATCAGATCTTGCCATAATAATGTTGTCGTATTTTCTGGATTTTGGCGATTGTCATTATCAACTTGTGCAATCAAGTCGGGACGGGTGACGGCGCCGCGACCTAACATTAAATGCGCTGTCCCTGCTTGCGCCATACAGTTTTGCGCGTGCTCCGCGTTCCATATTTCACCATTGGCAATTATCGGAATACTAAGCGCATTAAAATTTTGGATCTTATCCCAATAGGCTGGTGGCTTATAGCCTTGCGTTTTCGTCCGCGCATGAATAGTCAGCCAGTCAGCGCCACTATCAGCAATCGCCCCGCGAATATCATCCATGCGACTGCTATCGGTATAACCCAAGCGAATCTTTGCTGATACGGGGACATGGGCAGGCACGGCTTGACGCACAGCACTGATAATATCGTACATGACATTAGGCTCATCAAGCAATACTGAGCCACCGCGATGACTGTTGACGGTTTTAGCCGGACAACCAAAATTGATATCGATGGCAGGCGCACCAAGCTCACAGGCGTAAGCAGCATTTTCTGCCATAAGCTGTGCTTCGCTTCCTAGTAGCTGGATATGAATCGGTGTACCAGATGCTGTTTTGGCGTCATGATGCAGCTCAGGAACATATTTATAAAACACATGCGCAGGCAAAACATGCTGGGTGACACGAATAAACTCGCTGACCGACCAATCATAAGGACGACCCAAATCTGTGGCAATTTGAGTCAGTATCTGCCGCATAAGAGGATCGGTCAAACCTTCCATTGGGGCGAGGAGGCGGACGGGATTGTTAAATAGGGTGTTTGAAGTTTTCATTTATCTCATGTTCTGTGTTCAATCGTTAACAAAGCATCCTATGCTAGCATGATAATTCTATGTCTTTATGGGTTATAGGTATGGAATAATCAATAAGACTGCGCGTTTAAGTCATCTATAAAATTAAATTTTGTGTCATTGATTATAAATAAGAATATTATCTTTACTTCAGAATTTCATATGAGTTTATTGAGTCTAATGACTGCTTTTTAAGATAGTTGTTGCTCAGCTACCGATAGGGAAAAGATACTATGATAATCATATGGCTGCCGCTCCTGCTTGGTATTTCACTTTATTTGATTGCCCACTTTTATAATAAGAGGCAAGGTAGGCAGATTTTCTGGAAAGGTAATGTTAAAAAAAATATTTTAGCCTTGTTTTTTATTACTTTCGCTTTTGGTGGTGGTGTTTATTACATTTTAGACCCTAATGAAATGGGTCGTTCAGTCACAACGACATCTTATAGCTATCTATATACTGGTGGCAGGATAATAGGGTTCGGTTTGATAACCATTGCATATACGCTTTTTCATTTCTTGTTTCTTAATTCAGCGAACCTGAGAACTATAAAAGTACAAAAAAAAGTAAAACTAGAATCTGATTTACTATGGATAGGATATAAAACCATATTTGTGTTAGCTTCTATTACCGCTATAGCGTCTGGCACTTATGGTTTTTTGACTCATAATTGTTTAGGACTTTTTGAGAATAGATATATTAGCGATACTTTTATGTGGTGGGCTGAGCTTGGCTGGTGTATTTTTGGTGTTATTGGATTGTTTTGTTATTTTAGATATATTCGCTATTGGGATGGAGAAGAAGGTAATAGTGACCATTAGTTCTAATTCTAATAAACATAGAATATTAAAAACTAAAATTAAGTATTGCCAAAAATCACCTTTTTCCCCGTCTGCAACCCTGATATCAAATCTTTAATATTATGAATATCTAAATTGCTTTGCGCGCGCGTACAAGCGACGTAGAGCAACCGCAATTCTTCTGGATTTATCTTGACCGCATTGGTCGTCACATCATAATAAAAATCATCGTCTAACTGTACTTTGCCCCATTCAAGACCTTTGGCTTTATGTGCCGTTGAGATGACATAATCGGCATTTTCAATACTGGATAAGCTATTGACCGCTTGGCTCAATACATTGGTGCCATGATCATCGACCAATTTGACCAGCGTTTTTAGGTCACTACCTTCATTGGTTTCAGAATACTCTTGTACATCACTCCAATTATAAAAATACGCCAGCTCAGGTACACCATAGGCCGATTTACCATTTTTTAGGTTTTCGGCTGCCTGACAGAATTTGAGCATACGGTCAGTATCGGCTTGTAGCGCTACCCGATGTCCAAGCTTTAGACCAGTCAGTAATTGCGACATAGCAGCGGCATTGGTACGACAAAGAATGGCATCTTTTTTACTATGTACCATACCTTTATCAGTAGAAGACTGTTTCTTAGGGTTGCCTTTTAGCGGTACATCTTCTTGCAATGCCTTTAACAGCGTATTGGCAATGTCGGCAATCGGTTCGCCAAAACGAAAGGACTGCGTCAATAAAGTTTGTGGCAATGGTAGCTGTTTCATGGCATTGACTGCCCCGCGCCACTCATAAATTTGCTGATGGGCGTCGCCCACATAAATCACTTGCCGAGGCTGCTGAGTCAGAATTCCCATCATTAAGGGATCGGCATCTTGTGCTTCATCAAATAAGATAAAATCCGCAGGAATACTGGGTTTTGACAATGCCCAAAGTTTTAGATAAATATCATGACTAATACCAGCAGGGTGGCGTGCATCAATCGACTGTAGCCAGCGCTGCTCTACGGCAGGGTAGAGCATCTCACGTAGCTGCTCGGCGTCTGACGCATCAAGCCAGCTTGGAAATAATAGATGCCTTGGCGCAGGATAGCTGGCATGCGTACTACAAAAATTGCTTACGGCATCACTGACGAAACGCGATAATCTTGCTGGAGTTAAAGTAATATATTTATTTACCCCATCCATCTGCCGACGGATTTGTACCGGTTGCAAGCCCAAATCATCCCCAAGGCGTTTGGGGGAGAAGCGCGGCAAAGACAGTTTAGCAGTGATATCTCGGGGTACGTGGCGGTAGGCAAGTGAGTGAAAAGTACGACAGTCCACATGTGACGGAAACTTTGAGCGCGCATCATTAGCAATGGCTTTGTTAAAGGCTAAATACAAGCCGCGTCCACGCAAGCGCTCACCGATGAGCTTCAAGGTCGTCGTTTTACCGGCACCGGCATAGGCGACCACTTTAAATGACTTATGATCCATCGCCATATTAAGCGCGTTTAGCTGCTCATCAGTGGGATCGCTCATATAAGCTGGCATAGATGCGGACATAACAAAGCTACCTAAAAGACTAGAATGTGGACAAAAATAATGGGGGTAAAAAAAGCCACTGCATAGACAATGGCTGATGAGTAATAATGGACGTTATCGTAAAATACTTATGACTGTAAACGACGATGATAAAAATACGTTAAGCGACAATTCATTTAGAAAAAAATGCACATAGAACTCAATGTACGGTGAGTCATATTACCAGATTATATGGTTGGGTGTTTTTTTGAAAAAATTTCTAATAAGGAAATTTATTCCTTGTTCAATTCTTTATTTACTGCCGCTAAAGCAGTATTGCGATCCTCTTTAATTAAAATTTTCGCTAAAAATAAACCCAGCTCAAATAACAACCACATGGGAATAGCCAGCATTAGCATCGACACGCCGTCAGGCGGAGTGACGACGGCAGCAACGGCAAAACAGCCGACAATAATGTAACGACGTTTATCTTCTAAGCCCTGAATGGAGACGATGCCGACCAATATCAACAGTAAAGTGACGACTGGAATCTCAAAAGTTAAGCCAAATACCATAAATAGCTTGAGCGCAAAGCTCAGATAACTATCGATGTCTGTCATTGGCAAGACGTTCTGCGGCGCGAACATGATAAAGAATTTTAGGACGCCTTTGAGTACAATAAAATAAGCAAAAGCCACCCCAGAATAAAATAAAAATATAGAGGACAGCAGTACTGGAATAGCGACTTTTTTCTCTTTTTTATATAAGCCTGGAGCTACAAACGACCAAATTTGATACAGGATATAAGGCATAGCAAAGAATGCGGCTACAAATATCGTTAAGCGTATTGGTGCCATAAAGTTTGAAGTGATATCTGTGGCAATCATCGTTGAGTTGGCAGGTAACTGGGCAACCAAGGGGTCCGATAAAAAATCATACAACTCACGTGAAAATCCGACTAACGCTAAAAATATCACCAGCACAGCAACGCATATTTTAATTAGATGGACGCGTAACTCAATTAAATGCTCAGTGATAGGCATATCAGCCAATGAGCTTAATATGTCGCCCGAATCATTACTATTTTCCGACTCTGTCTCGGTTTCAATGGCTGAGTCTGTCAGCTTTTCTTGGCGGCTTTTTTGACGTTTAAATAAACCCACTATTTACTCTCCTGCTTGTTGGCAGAAGACTGTTTATTTAAATGGTTGTTTAAAGGGCTATCTAAACCACTGTTTAATAAAATATCTGCTTTATAGTTCGGTAAATAGGGCGCTGTAGGCAAGCGCCGCGCTTTATCATAAGTACCAAGGCGGAACCACATATTTTCCCACGGTTTGGTGGTGATAATTTGAGCGATTTGATCTGAATTGTCTTTGATATCATTGGAGTCAGTTTTTAAATTGTCATCAGACACTTTTGACTGGTCATTTTGCTGATAGCTGTAGTCAAATGTTTTTGGCGTGGCTGACTCATGATTGCTTTGATCACTGTTATTACTCTTTTCTTTATCATTGGCGTCTTTATTATTCTTGTCTTCATTATTGGCGCCATACTCTTCATCAGCTACGGCATTATGCGTGGTTTTTAAATGCTGGTTTTGCGAAGATTCAAACTCTTGCATACTGCCGCGCATCTCGGCCATTTCGCGTCTCATCTCGGCTTCAGTTTGGCGAATTTTGGCCAGCTCTTTTTGCATTTGCTGCCGAGTCTCAGCTAAGTCGAGCTCAGCTTCTATTTCAGACTGTAGCGTAGAGACCGTACGGCGAATTTTGGCATACCATTGCCCAGCCGTACGCGCCGCTTGGGGCAGCTTTTCTGGCCCCAAGACAATTAAGGCGATGACGCCAAAAAGCAATAATTCAGAAAACCCAATATCAAACATAAGCGTTAAATATCACTATCTAGATGCAGCACGCATTACACCTTGTGGTTATCATCAGTAGTGGAGTTGATGTTAGCATCGTCCACTTTATTCGTTGTCGCATGGTTTGTTGGTCGCGCATTGCCATCATGATCAAGGACTACGTGCTTCTTAGCATGCTCGGTATTTTCGTCTTTGACCGCTTCTTTAAAGCCTTTGACGGCACCGCCCAAATCTTTGCCAGCATTTCTAAGCTTCGAGGTGCCAAATACGACCACCACTACCACCAATAAAATCAGCCAATGCGTAATAGAAAAACTACCCATAAAGGTATCCTTATGTCTTGGTTTTCAGTCTTTGTATGCCTACTTTGGGTTTATCGAATATCGTTATACTCAATAAAAAGCTTCGACATACAATGCGAAGTAAAACAGAGTTATATTATAACCTGCACTTGTGACAAAAAGGTGAAAGCAACAATAATCAAACAGGGCAGTGGCTTATAACCACTGCCCACATTATTGAGATTAATAATGCTATCGAACTTATAAAGGCTATCGAGCCGCTTTTTCATCAATACCTGATAAGCCAAAACGTCGTCCTAGCTCATTTAATACCGTATCCGATTCTATATCAAACCATGCCAGTCCAACTAAGGTATGAAACCAAACGTCCGCCACTTCATAGATGAGTTCATGGCGCGCGTCATCATATTGCGTTTTGTTGAGGTTTTCATCGCAATTGGCAAAGTCTTTAGCCGCAATAATACTTTCGGTGCTTTCTTCACCAACTTTCTCTAATATTTTATTCAAACCTTTGGCGTATAAGCTTGCCACATAAGAGCTATCAGCATCTGCTTGTTTGCGCTCTGCTAATACCTTATCAAGCTGCTGTAAAATAGAATGGGTCGCAACTTTAACTTGGCTATTAGAGTTTGCAATAATATTAGGAGCTTTGTTAACGTTATCAGCATCTGTATCAATAACGGTATCTTGATGAGTAGCGCTGACGGCTGTATCAGATTTATAAATTTCTGCCGGATCTTTTAATACTTTATCGACTGTTTGCCATGCAGGCGTTTGCCCAGACAAATCTAAACGTTGATAAAAACAAGATTCGCGACCCGTATGACAAGCGATACCACCAGCCTGAGTGACGCTAAGCACAATCACATCGGCATCGCAATCCAAACGAATATCATGCACTTGCTGAGTATGTCCTGATGACTCGCCTTTATGCCATAATTTAGCACGCGAACGCGAAAAATAAACCGCCGTTTGTGTTTGCGCAGTCAATTGTAATGCTTCGGCATTCATCCAAGCCATCATCAAAATACGTCCTGACTGCAAGTCTTGGGCAATTGCAGGAATCAAGCCATCAGCATTAAAACTTACGGCAGTCAGCCAAGCAGGTAAAGTCATAATTTATCTGTCTTATTATCAGTAGAAAGTAGTAAAAGGATGGTTAAATAGCTGCAGTCAGCAGTCATTATGCGCTAAGTGCAAGCTCTATCGAAATACAATCTCTACTTAAACATAGCTGAGACTGACATTCAATATTTTAATATAACCACTCTAATGATATTCACTTTATTTAATATTCATTACATAAGTAAATAAGCGCCAATTATACCTGAGCTAAATTTTGATAAATCAATAATTGTAAATTAGCCTCAAGTTATTTGTGAATATTTAAAATGTACTTCTTAGGGTTTTGTTTATAAAAATTTAGGGCGTAAATATGAGTTAAAGGCTATTTTTTTTGCACAGAAATTTAGGTAAGAGTAGGGCGCAAAACTTTCCTTGGCAAAACAGCGACCTATCTGCTAAAATAGCGCCTCCCACCTCGAGGCAAATAGAGGTTTAGTGGTTGTTTTTACAGCGACTATACGCTTTTAACTATTTGACGACCAGGTTCTATCAAAGACAAAGAGGCAAATCATCATGAAAGTTAAGATGAAAACCAGAAGCGGTGCAGCTAAACGCTTCAAAAAAACAGCGAATGGCTTCAAGCGTAAGCAAGCATTCAAAAGCCATATCTTGACCAAGAAATCAGCTAAGCGTATTCGCCAGTTGCGCGGTCTAAAGATGGTGGACAAGTCTGACGAAGCAGCAGTTCGTCGTATGTGCCCATACATCTAATAACCTATCGTCATTTGGGTTTAATCAAAAATATTTTGATTAAAAATATTTGACTTTGCAATCTGACAACGATGTTTATCGTTTAATAACATCGTCACTCGCTTAATTAAAGAAATCTTGGAGTAATTTATGGCCCGTGTAAAACGTGGTGTACAGGCAAATCGCCGTCACAAAAAAATCCTAAAACGCGCAAAAGGCTACTACGGTGCCCGTTCACGTGTTTACCGCGTAGCGGTACAAGCAGTGACCAAAGCTGGTCAATATGCTTATCGTGACCGTCGCAACAAAAAACGTACTTTCCGTCGTCTTTGGATTGCACGTATCAATGCTGGTGCACGCTTAAACGGCTTAAGCTATAGCCGCTTTATCAACGGCATGAAAAAAGCTAACATTGCAATCGATCGTCGCGTACTTGCTGACATCGCTATGCATGATGCAGCGACTTTCACAGCATTGGTTGAAAAAGCAAAAGCGGAACTAGCATAAATATTAACGATTCTATTTAGATATGCTGCTTTTTAAATAATTTTCTATAAGTGATTACTTATAACTGATTGTCCATAAGCGATTATCTACATGGATAGAGATAATATTAATTAATAGTATGATATTAATAGAAGCTACCGCTGGTCGGTGGCTTTTTTTATATTAAAGTATTTTACAGCTAACTCTATAAATACCGATCATAGATATAACCTTTGTGAAATGACACTTATACTCGTCTAAATTATCGTCGTCTAAATATTCAAGCCATTCATATAACTAGCATTATTTTAAAATAAATGGGTAAATGGTTTGCAATATTTGGTCAAATCTCTACAATTAATAATCTGTTTAAATCAGGAATGATGCGTCTTATGACTACCCCTGCTGCTACCAACGATTTGTCGGCGCTACCGACCTTGTCCTCAGAGATCAATGAGCTTAACGAAACGCAGCTTATTGAATTTACCAGTGCTGCTGAAGCCTTAATCTTACAAGTAAGCGATACACGTCTATTACAGGATTTGCGTGTGCAACTGACTGGTAAAAAGAGCCCATTAACCGGCTGGTCAAAGCAGATGGGTAAACTAGATGCTGACGACAAAAAAACCTTTGGTGGTTGGTTACATCAAGTACGTAGCCGCATTCAAGACGCATTGACATCACAACAGCAGCAGCTAGAAGTGGCGGCATTAAATGCCAAACTAGCAAGCGAGAGCATTGATATCACTTTGCCTGCTCGCGGTGGTCAAAAGGGTCATTTGCACCCAGTGACGATGATTACTCAGCGTATGCAGCAGTATTTTATACAAGCTGGTTTTAATGTTGCTACTGGTCCTGAGGTTGAGAGCGACTATTATAACTTTGAAGCGCTTAATATCCCATCGCATCACCCTGCGCGTGCCATGCACGATACTTTCTATTTCGATGCGCATTATCTACTACGCACTCATACCAGTCCGGTGCAAATTCGTACCATGGAAAAGAATGAGCCGCCGATTCGTATTATTTGTCCAGGTCGCGTTTATCGTAATGACTCAGATCAAACCCATTCACCGATGTTTCATCAGCTAGAAGGGCTCATGGTCACAGAATCGAGCACCTTTGCGGAGCTAAAAGGTCTAATTAGTGAGTTCTTAGAAGCATTTTTTGCCAAAGAGCTGACCGTCCGTTTTCGTCCGTCATTTTTCCCGTTCACTGAGCCTTCTGCTGAAGTAGATATCTTGGATGATAATGGTAAATGGCTTGAAGTTATGGGCTGCGGTATGGTACATCCTCAAGTGCTGACCAACTGCGGTATTGATGCCGAAAAATATACCGGCTTTGCTTTTGGTATGGGCATTGAGCGCTTTGCGATGCTGTATTACGGCATCGATGATTTACGTTTATTTTTCCAAAATGACGTGCGCTTCTTAAAGCAGTTTGGCTAGATTGTCGTTATTAATACGCCTACCTTTACTCCAAAATCTTTATTATGAAATTCTGATCCGAGATATTTATGAAAATTAGCGAACAGTGGCTACGTCAATGGGTAAACCCCAACAATAACAGTGAGCAATTGGCTGACCAATTGACCATGGCAGGCCTTGAGATTGACGATCGCTATGCGGTTGCCCGTGATTTTAGCGGTGTGGTTGTCGGTGAAGTGATCAGCGTCGAACAACATCCAGATGCAGATAAATTACGTGTTACACAGGTCAATATTGGTGCAGCTGAACCGTTGCAAATCGTTTGCGGCGCACCAAACGTTACTGTCGGTATGAAAGCACCCGTTGCTACCGTTGGTGCTGTTTTACCCTCTGATGATGGTGCGGGATTTAAAATTAAAAACGGCAACCTACGCGGTGTCGACTCTAACGGTATGCTTTGCGGTGCTTCTGAAATTGATTTAACCGATAGCATAGACGGTCTGCTTGAATTGGCAGCTGATGCACCAATTGGCATGAATATCCGTGAGTATTTGGGTTTAGACAATCAAATATTGGATATCTCTATCACCCCAAACCGTGGTGATTGCTTTAGCGTACGTGGTATTGCGCGTGAGATATCAGTCATTAACGATTTACCTATGCAAATGCCAAATATCCCTGATAACAGCCAATTTACTCATAACGAAGATATGCAAGATATGCCAGCTGTTACAGTCAGTGCTGTTGAAGCTTGTCCGCGCTATCTATTACAGTCAATTAGTAACATTGATCGTAGTATTGATACGCCAAAATGGATGCAAGATGCGCTGATTCAGTCAGGACTGCGCTCGCACAACTTTTTAGTTGATGTGACTAACTATGTGTTGATGGAACTGGGTCAGCCGCTGCATGCGTTCGATGCTGATACTATCGAGGGCAATATCGTTGTGCGTTTGGCACAGCCTGAAGAAACCATTACCTTGCTTAATGAGCAAACCATTACCTTAACGGGTGATGAGTTGGTCATTGCTGACGATAAAGGTATACTTGCGCTTGCTGGTATTATGGGTGGTCAGCGTAGTAGCGTTACTGATAGCACCACTAATATCGTATTAGAGAGTGCCTTCTTTAATCAATTGGCTATCGCTGCGCGCGCACGTCGTTTTGGTTTGCATACCGATGCCTCACAACGCTTTGAGCGTGGTGTTGATTTTGAATTACCAATGCTTGCTTTAGCGCGTGCTGTTGATTTGATTACAAGCGTTACAGGTAGCCAAGCGGGACAAATCGTAAAAGTTGAAAGTAGCGAGCACCTACCTGCTCGTGCGCCAATTACTTTACCAATTACAAAGGTTCGTGATGTTATTGGCATTGAGATTGAGACAGCAGTCATGGTGCGTATCTTAACCCAATTAGGGTTTGAGGTAGAGCAGCAAGCAGATAGCCTAATTTGTACGCCGCCATCATATCGCTTTGATATGAGCATTAAAGAAGATTTAATCGAAGAAATTGCTCGTATCTATGGCTATGACAATATTCCAAGCATCTTGCCGCACCTGCAAGTTAGCATGGATTATGACGATACTGCAGACTTGACGCATGAGATGAAGCTAGCGCTGGTCGATAATGGTTATATGGAAGCGATTAGCTTTAGCTTCAGTGATGCCAAATTAGAAGCCTTGCTTGATGATGAAGCCTTAGGAGAAGTGTTGGCACTGGCCAATCCTATCTCTAGTGATTTAGCGGTTATGCGCCGTACTTTATTGTCGAGCCTACTGCCATGCGTGCAATATAACCTGAACCGCCAGCAATCGCGCGTGCGTTTCTTTGAAACGGGTCTGAGTTTTGTCGGTCATAGTATTAGTGATTTAGTACAAACGCCAAGTATTGCTCTAGTGGCAGTTGGTGATATCTGGGATGAGCAAGCTTATCAAAATCGTGCGCTAGATTTTTATGATTTGAAGCATGATATTGAGCAATTATTACCTGCGAAAATCGATAGCGCGCGTATTCGCTATGAGCGCAGTGCGCTGAATTTCTTGCACCCTGGACAAAGCGCCAAACTATATATCGATGACCAATATGTCGGTTGGTTAGGACAATTACATCCCAATACTGCCAAACAGTTAGATCTACCCGCTACTTGGGTCGCTCAATTGTCTCTTGCGCCATTACTAACGCTTGCTCGTGAACAGCATGCCATCACCCCGCCAAGCAAATTCCCGCAAGTACGCCGTGATATTGCTGTCTTAGTAGATAGCGATATCAGTTTGCAGACGTTAGAGTCGACCATACGCGCTGCGGCAGGTAATTTGTTGACTGACCTATGGTTGTTTGACGTTTATCAAGGCGACAAAATACCGACTGGTCAACGTTCATTAGCCTTTGCATTAATATGGCAAGATAAAACCCAAACATTATCTGATGAAGCCGTAAAAACGGTCACTGACAAAGTGGTACAAGCGCTAACGGATCAGCATTCAGTACAGTTGCGTGATAGCTAAAACTTAGCTGTAAAAAGATACCATGCTCTATAGGTTCTTATTAAGAGGCTATGGAGCATTGTTATTCTTAAAAACTATTATTCGCAAAAATGGTTTTTTATATAAGCTGTTTTTTATACAAATTTTTTCGAAAATGAGTTAAGTGGTTATTAATAAAGGATTTTAATGTAGTCTTTATTAAAAAGACGGTAAAAAACCTTTATAATAGCTAACATTAATCTTCATACCGCTAAACCATGATATTCGACATCACGACATAGCATAGGAGTCGTACTGTGAGCACCTTAACCAAATCTGACATGATTGAGCATTTGATGAGTCATCTAAACCTAACACGCCAAGAAGGCCGTTGTTTGGTAGAGAATTTTTTTGACGAATTGTCAGAGAGTTTGATTGATGGCAAAGAGGTCAAGCTTTCAGGCTTTGGCAACTTTGAGCTTAAAGATAAAAATAGCCGTCCAGGTCGTAACCCAAAGACAGGGGAGCCAGTTGCTGTATCGGCACGTCGTGTTGTTACATTCAAAACAGGACAAAAATTTCGTCAACAAGTCGATGAGCGTTTATTTGATGAGTAATGTTGGTAGGCAGTTTTTAGCAACTAACGCTTTAACGCTTGAAGTAGATTAGTGATGATTTCTTATTTTATAACCATGAGATATAGGTTTGATATCAAGTGGATTGCGTTAATCTAAAGTATGTTGACTACTGATAAAAATCATAAATAGCAGGCATAAAAAAAGAGAGCATAGGCTCTCTTTTTTTAATACAGTATTTTTATTTATAAAAATAAAAATTACTGAGCTGGTTCTTCAACAACTACAACTTCGTCAGCTGCGTCTACAGCTGGAGTTTCGCTAGCTACGTCAACGCTAGTAGTAGTACCGTCTACAGGAACTTCAGCGTCGATTTCGTTAGTAGCAGTAGCAAGTTGTGCATCAGCGATGTCAGCTTCAGCGCCAGCAATAGCAGCGTCAGCTTCAGCAGGAACAGCTTCGCCTTCAGCAGCAGCTTGATCTAATTCTTGTGAAGCGTCTTGCACTTCTTCTTGCGCGTCAGATAAATCTTCAGCAGCGTTTTCTTTGTTGCTGTCACAGGCAGTTAGGCCCATAGTTGCAGTCATGATACCAGCTAGAGCAAGTAATTTAAGTTTCATAAGGTTTTCTCCGGAATAATTGAATGAGCAGTAGCAGCAAAAAAGGTTGAATCAGAGATATCTCAGAATTCAACTAGTCTTAGTTACAGCTACTCAGCTTTCACGCATTCTATATGATTTCTTTCTGTATAGAAAGAGGTTGTACAATTAAGTTACAATAAAATTGTAAATAGGGTTTTACTTTACTTATCTAACATAATTCTTAATACAATAAATTGAATTAATCGAAGTATAATCAACAACATCAGACTGTTTGCAAGAAGGCCTCTATGGTCTAATCCTCTTACTCTTTTCTATCTGTATTCTTACGCTAGGATAAGTAACATAAGGATTGGATGAGTGAAATTATACAATCGTAGTCGAGTATAAAGATAAATACATTGTGAGTATCTTCAAGTGATTGAGTAATCTATTACACATTATATTAGATGTTTAAAAGGTTGAATCAAAGGATTGAACTAAAAATTATATAACATGAATAATTATTGGTACGCATATAGTAGATTCATTTTAAAAACGATACAGTGCTATTGGCTATCATTTTTTTGCAGCATCTGTCACGCCTGCGAACAGCAAGCAAGAAAAAATGATAGCAATAGCACGTTATTACAATCGTATCGCTTTCATTTTTAACTGACTATAGCAGACATTATCGTATTTTTGGGAGTAAGATTATGAAATGGGAAGGCAGACGCGGCAGTTCTAACGTACGTACCAGCAGTGGTGGCGGTAAAATGATCGGCGGTGGTATTGGCGGTATCATTATTGCTGGCATTTTATGGCTAGTATTTGGGGTAAACCCGATGACCGCATTACAGACAGGTCAAGTAGTAGCAGGTGGGGGAGGTAATACGTCCACCGAGCCAGCAACCAGCGATGATCGTGATACACGGTTTGTCAAAGTCGTATTGGCCGATACCGAAGAGGTTTGGCATCAGATATTCAATGAAGCAGGAAGCACTTATAAAGAACCGTCACTGATTTTATTTAATGGGCAGATTAGCTCAGCTTGTGGCAGTGCTAGCTCGGCGACAGGACCTTTTTATTGCCCAGGCGATCAGACTGTCTATCTAGATACGTCGTTTTTTGTAGAAATGCGACAAAATCTTGGTATTGCGGGTGATATTCAAGGCTCAGGCGATAGCGAAAATCAAGATAAAGCAGGCGACTTTGCCCAAGCTTATGTCATTTCACATGAGGTCGGTCATCATGTACAGACCTTGCTAGGTATTACCCAGCAAGTTAATGAGGCCAGCCGTCAAGTGACAAGTGCACAGGCTAATAAATTATCGGTACTGCAAGAGCTACAAGCCGATTGCTTTGCTGGCGTTTGGGCACAGCGCAATCAAGAACGCGTACAGTTTTTAGAAGCAGGTGATATAGATGAAGCCATCAATGCGGCTGGTCAAATCGGTGATGATCGCTTAGCACGTGCAGGCGGCGGGGCGGTAGTGCCTGATAACTTCACTCATGGCACTAGCCAACAACGTATCCAGTGGTTTACGCGTGGTCTAGAGAGTGGTAATGTACAAACTTGTGATACGTTTAGTGGCGCTTTATAGATCAAGTTACACAAACTAATTTTATAAGATTGATCGTTAACTAATAGAAAACTACTAGACACAAAAAAGCCTGCAATCGATTGCAGGCTTTTTTGTGTAGGCTATCTGGTTAGATAATGTTTTTAATCAAAACCTATCCGCCAATATAGCTACTTAACATCTTAACATCGATTATCTGCTGTTATTAAGAATGTATGCACCAGCGCCACCAATTGCAGCACCACCAATTGCGCCACGAGCGATGTCTTTACTGTCGCCGCCACTTCTGATAAGCGCACCAGCAGCAGCACCAGCAGCAGCGCCTTTAGCGGTGTTGTTTATACCACTGTTGTATCCGTATCCGCCAGTTGAGTTACAGCCACCCATGATGAGAGCTGAGCCAGTAATAGCTGTCATTACGATCGTTTTAGCAAATTTCATAATATTACCTATTGATTTATCAAGATTAAAATTCAGTACTGATTCCTTCCAACACTGATTAATATAAAGCACACTTATGCCATATCTAATAGTACCACTGTTAATGTATTTATGGTCGTAGTAGAAACGCTAAGCTTTGCAAATAACCTGTAAAGTATGTTGCTTCACTGTATCGTTGGTAGTGCTTTTGCTTAGGGTTATTGTATTAGTACTGATAGTAAGCTAACTGTTTATAATAAGACGACTTCTAATGGTTACAAACGCAAAAAGACTGCCTTTGAGGCAGCCTTTATAATTGGAACATTGATTAACGGTTTATATTAACAACAACAAATGAGGGCAAATTAATTTTGTGATTTACGTTTCATTTGCTCAAAGAATTCGTCATTGGTCTTGGCTTCTTTTAGGCGATCTAATAAGAATTCAGTCGCTTGTACGCCATCCATCGGCTGTAGCAATTTACGTAAAATCCAAACCTTACGTAGCTTATCTTCATCAAGCAAGCGCTCTTCGCGGCGTGTACCAGATTTTTTGATATTGATCGCTGGGAAAACCCGTTTTTCAGCCAAGTCACGCTCAAGGGTAATCTCTTGGTTGCCTGTTCCCTTAAACTCTTCAAAGATAACGCTGTCCATTTTACTGCCGGTATCGATAAGGGCACTGGCAATAATGGTCAAACTACCACCTTCTTCAATATTACGAGCGGCACCGAAGAAACGTTTTGGACGCTCTAGAGCATTGGCATCGAGACCACCGGTCAACACTTTACCTGATGAAGGAATGACGGTGTTATAGGCGCGGGCAAGACGGGTAATAGAGTCAAGTAAAATGACCACGTCTTGTTTATGCTCGACCAAACGCTTCGCCTTTTCAATGACCATCTCTGCAACCTGCACATGACGCTGTGGCGGCTCATCAAAGGTTGAGGCAACCACTTCACCGCGTACCGTACGCACCATTTCGGTGACTTCTTCTGGACGCTCATCGATTAGTAACACGATCAAATAGCATTCAGGATTGTTACGTGTGATGGACTGAGCGATGGTCTGTAGGAGCATCGTTTTACCGGCTTTTGGCGGGGCAACGATAATGGAGCGCTGACCTTTACCGATAGGGGCAATCAGATCAATAATTCGACCGGTCAAATCTTCAGTCGTGCCGTTACCAAGCTCAAGCTTGAGATGCTCGGTTGGAAATAGCGGCGTTAGGTTTTCAAAAATAAGCTTATGACGCGAGCGATCTGGGGTATCAAAGTTGATTTCGCCCACTTTTAATAGCGCAAAATAACGCTCAGAGTCTTTGGGTGGACGAATTGTGCCAGCGATACTGTCGCCTGTCTTGAGACTAAAGCGACGAATTTGGCTCGGGCTGACATAAATGTCGTCAGGACCTGCTAAGTAAGAGCCTTCTGATGAGCGCAAAAAGCCAAAACCATCTGGGAGCACTTCAAGCACGCCATCACCATAGATGGCCTCACCGTTACGGGCATGGGTTTTTAAAATAGCAAAGATAATGTCTTGTTTACGGCTACGTGCCATATTATCAAGACCCATTTCTTTGGCGATGGCCAATAGCTCAGCGATTGATTTTTTCTTTAATTCAGTTAGATTCATAGATAGGTCATTAGCAGTTGGTCAGATGAGAGATGCCATTATCTGCACAAATCACGATATTGATTAAACAATAGTATTAGGGAGATAGAGGATGTATACACAGCGTTGAGGTTTATGTAGATTTGATTTAACGTGCCAGCTTATATGCTTGTTGTAAGAAATACAGGCAAAGTAATAAAAGTGAAGATAAAGAAGTCTACATAAGAGTCTGTGTCAAAAACTCAATATAATTCATTGTGTTTAGTCATTCGGTCAGTAGTGTTTTTTAATAATGACGATGGTGTTTTTGTTGACAAACACGGGGAGAGTAGCGACAAGATATTTATGAAAACAATTGGTTTTCTCTTGTTAGCAGACTATACGACCTTCAAGACAGCATTGTCAATAATTTTTGCCAAAAAAGTCGTATAATCCAGTTTTTTGCTCATAAAAGCAGCAAAAAAGCCATTATCTTGTACAGACAATGGCTTTTTCAAGAGTTTTTTATACTGCAAATGACTAGCATGAGAATAACTAAAAATTAGTAATCCCTAGCAATCATCGGTCTTAAATAGATGGCTACTTATAGATGCTTATCTATTACTTTTGCCAATTCAGCTTTTGGCTGTAGACCCATCACTGAATCTACTTTTTCGCCATCTTTAAAGACGAATAGGGTAGGAATGTTGCGAATACCGAAACGGCTTGCTGCTTGTGGGTTGTTATCGACGTCAACTTTAACGATTTTAACTTTACCTTGGTACTCAGTCGCTAAATCTTCTAAAATAGGAGCGATAGCTTTACAAGGACCACACCACGTTGCCCAAAAGTCTACTAAGACTGGTACGTCAGATTGCAGTACGTCTTGGTCAAAGTTAGCATCGGTAGTATTAACAATAAGGTCTGACATAATTTCTCTCTCTTGTTTTATTATATCTGTCACCACTCATCCATATAAACATAGATGTAACGATAAAATGATGAGTGGCTAAAGAATGGTTAAGAAGGGGTGAAAATCTGCCATTATATTAACATGTTTGCCTAGAGTTGACAGACGCAGGCTGGTTAAATTGTTTAACAATTACGATTAGTACAATAAATCGACACATAACGACACAGCTTATGATTTATCTGTCACTTGCTTTAATCTGTCGTCACCTTTGCGTCAAAATTTACCATCCTCTCAAACTTTATTCAATCGCTGAGTATGGTTTATAGATTCAAGTCCATTATTATAAGTAGCCCATTTTTATGTCTTTTACTGATCAAGAGATCGACGCCCTTAATGCTCAAGAAAAAGCCTATCCGCTTGAGTTTTTTCAAACATTCGCCAAAAAAGTTACTGTCTATGAAGACGATGATATTTGGGTGGTCGACAAGCCGGTAGGACTATTAAGTGTCGACGGTAAAACGCTCAAGGTAAGTTTGCTTGCTCGGCTTGAGCGCGCCAATCCAGCGGTTAAATTGATCCATCGCCTAGATATGGACACCTCAGGGCTGCTCATTTTTGCAAAAAACGCGGCAGCGCAAACCCATATTAGTAAGCAGTTTATTGACCGTCTACCGCAAAAAAAATACCAAGCACGAGTATTTGGGCAATGGGAAAGTGTGGGTGCAACGGGCAAGATATCAGCACCTGTACGTTATGAGCCAGCCACCAAACCGCGCCATATCGTCGATCATAATTGGTCAAAACATGCTTTAACCTTGTATGAAGTGCTGGCGCATGAAGAATGCAATGGTCAGATAGTCACTCGGGTGCTGTTAAAGCCAGTCACTGGTCGTAGCCATCAGCTGCGCGTCCATATGATACACGTCGGGCATGTGATGATTGGCGACCCCATTTATGCTGAAGGTCGTGCATTAGATATTGCGCCAAGGCTTAATTTACATGCGCAGCAACTGCGTCTTAAGCATCCGACACTTGGCGCATGGATGGATTGGGAAAGTCCTGTACCTTTTTAAACGAATGGGTTTTTAAATACATAGCTCTTTAATGCATAGCTCTTTAAAGGTAACTTTTTACAATCTTAGTTAAAAAGTATCTGCTAAAGGGTGAGTTTGGAAAGACCAGTCAGTAATATAAGTTAACCTAGCGCTAAAATTGTTTATAGTTGATTGAGTTAAGGATGATTAAATACTAATAAAGGATAAATAAGGCCATGGTCGATAACACATTATCTCAAGCGCATCATGATACTCAAAAAGGCGCTAATGAAAGCACTCGTAAGAGTATCAAACGTTTATTCAAACGCCCAAAACCACAATCGACCACCTCAGCGGATTATGAGGTGCTTATCATTGGCGCTGGTATTGCCGGTATAAGTATGGCTTGCCATCTCCAACAGCAACAAAAAGGTAGCGGGGTTTTTAAGGGTAAAAATGCTGTAAAACAAAAGCGTAAAGATAAAGAAAAAAACGCTACCGAGCGCTTTTTAGTGTTAGAGAAACGCGAGGATTTGGGTGGTACATGGGATTTATTTACCTATCCTGGTATTCGCTCTGACTCTGATGCATTAACGTTTGGCTATAGCTTCCGGCCATGGCTAGATCACAAAATGCTGGCAAAAGGCGCTGACATTAAAAGCTATATCGCTGATACCGCCCGCGAGTTCAAAATCGTAGAACATATTCGCTATCAACATGAGCTACAGCAGCTATCGTGGTCAAGTAGTAGTAAACAATGGACGGCGATGATTAAAAATCATGCCACTGGTGAAATATTCACCCTAATAGCGAATTTCGTCGTTGGGGCGACTGGTTATTATGATTATGAGGCCGGTTATAGACCACATTTTAAAAGTGAAGAAAATTTTAAAGGTAAAATTGTCCATCCGCAGCATTGGCAAGATACGTACTATGACGATAAAAAAGTAATTGTCATCGGTAGTGGGGCGACTGCAATGACGCTGATACCGGCGTTGGTCGATGAAAATAGTGAACAATGCGCCCGCCATGTCACGATGTTGCAACGCTCACCGACTTATGTGGCAAGTGTACCGGGCGATGATCATGCGCTTGACTTGCTATCAGGTAGATTCTCACCTTTATCAAAGGCACAGGCCTATACCTTGCTACGTACGCGTAATGTGATGTTTCAGCAAGGGGTTTATCGAGTCGCGATTCATGCGCCAAAAGTTATGAAAGCGGTTTTAACTCATAGAGTCAAAAAAGAGCTTAAAGGCAGTGGCGTGGATGTTGCTCATTTTAAGCCTGCTTATAATCCGTGGGAAGAGCGCTTATGTGCAGTGCCTGATAGCGATTTGTTTCAAGCTTTACATAGCAAGCGTGCTGAGATAGTTACCGATACCATTAGCCACTTTACCCAGACGGGTATTGCATTGGCATCAGGCAAGCATTTGGAGGCTGATATCATTGTTACTGCTACGGGTCTCAAATTACAAATGCTCGGCGGCGCTGCTTTATATGTCGATGGACAGCCAGTCGATGTAGGCTTGCGGATGACCTATAAAGCAGTACTACTTGAGGGCGTGCCAAACATGGCAATCATGTTCGGCTATACCAACGCTTCTTGGACGCTAAAGATTGATTTGGCCTGTCAGTATGTGCTGCGGTTACTTAATTATATGAATAAAGAAGGCTATAAAACAGTATGTGCGCAGGCTCAAAGTGAGCAAGAGCAAGAGCAAGTGACTAGACAAGTAGTAATGCAGCCGGATACAGTACTTGGCGCGCTATCTGCAGGTTATGTCAGCCGTGCCAAAGATGAGTTGCCGAAACAAGGCGACCGCTATCCGTGGCGAGTGAATAATAATTATCTAACCGATCGCCTGATGCTGAAATACCGTAAAATCAAAGATGAGTGGCTACATTTTACTCGTTAATTTTTTTCTAAGCATTGACGACTTTCTAAGCTTTATTAAGCTCTCTAACTCTGTTTAATAAAGTCAGTCACTTGTTTGCTGAGCATCTGCCACAAAGTTTCTTGGGCACTTTTACTACCCCAAGCATTATGCGGGCTAAAGATCACACGCGGATGCTCACCAAGAGCAAGTAAAGGATCGTTGGCAGCGATTGGCTCTTGCTCAAAAACATCGCTACCATATCCCAAAATTTGCTCGTTATGAATGGCATCAGCGAGCGCTTTACTATCGACAATACCACCGCGGGCAACGTTAACCAGTAACGGTTTCTTAGTCATTTTTGCCAGTGTGTCTTTATTAATCAAATGCTTGGTATCATCGTTTAAAGGACAATGTAAGCTAATCACATCAGCACGAGCAAGCACGTCATCAAAAGCAGTATAATCGTCATTACGCGGCGTGCGACCTTGGTGCTCCGCCCACAATACTGTCATGCCAAATGCACGCGCAATATCAGTGACACGTTTACCAATGGTACCGACGCCAATGATACCCAGTGTTTTATCTTCTAAATCGACTAGCGGTATATCAAGCAAACAAAAATTACCATCCTCTACCCACGTGCCATCAATGACTTTATTATGATAATGTAAGCCTGCACGCATTGCATTTAGCATCAGCATAAAGGTATGTTCGGGAACGCTTTTAACCGCGTAACCAGCGACGTTATACAGCGCGATACCATGTTCAGCGCAAGCATTCTGGTCGACGTTGTTCATACCAGTTGCGGTCAATTGAATGAGCTTCAGCTTTGGTAGCTTAGCAATCACATCAGCGCTGATTTGCACTTTATTAGTAAAAATAATATCGGCGTTTTGACAGCGCTCAATTATGAGCTCTTGAGGTGTATCGTCGTAAGTAACATAGTCAGTCACGCCAGCTGGTGCTGACAAATCAACGTTATCAGAAAAAGTGCCTTTATCTAAAAAAACCGCTTGCATGGTGATTCCTTATCTCATTGTTATGGTAAATGGGCTTTGGTTATTATCGGCTTAATGTAGCACGTTGCTGCCTTTATTCAAAAAGTAGGTCAAAAAGTACAAAGCAAAAAAACCTCTACTTCAGCTTTGAAATAGAGGTTTTATTTTATTGGACAATAATCTTTTATCGCTTATAAGGTGATAAATCCAAGCGCTGTAAAGTTATGCACTTATAAAGAGAAGCGCTTACGCAATTTACCAATCAGACTACGTACGCGACTGCTTAAATCAATACGCACATCGTTTTCAGGATCGTGTTCTACTTCATAACGTTTGACCAATTCAGGACTGGCTTTGAGTTTTGCATGATGCTGAAACGCACGGTTAACACTAATCTCAAGCAGACTGGCGCGCATCGGCTTCGGTAAGCAGCGATAGACCTGACCTTTATTAATCAAATCAATGAGTAAGCCAGCATCTTGAAATTCGGTCTGTACCAAGACCACTAAATGCGGTGCATCTTGCTTTAAGGTAAAGATGATGGGCGCGATATTTTCGCCGCTGACATTAATATCGGTGATACACACACCAATATCTTCGTTCGCCAAATAATCATACGCCTCTTCTAAGCCTTTAGCATGCAGTACTTTATAGCTGTTAGAGAATTGCTTGCGTATTTGCTCAATCAGATCGTTGGTCTCATCGATCACCAATAGCGTTTGCTTATTACCTGAGCTGTCGAATTGCTCAGCGTCTTCGTCTGGATTATAAGTCAAGGCGATTTCGGTGGCGCGACCGACGACCGAGAGTAGCTCTTCAGATTTGCACGGCTTGGTCAGATAACGATAAATCTCACCGTCATTAATAGAGCCAATAATTGCATTTAGATCCGCATAACCGGTCAATAGGATGCGCATGGTAGACGGTGATACTTCTTTCACTTCGCGTAGGATATCGACACCAACACGCTCAGGCATACGCTGGTCACTGACTGCGACATGTACATGGTTGTTTTTAATATAGTCAATATACTCAGTCGGGTCAGTAGTGATAAAAACGTCATGGGTTTTACGAAACAGCAGTTTCATAGAACGTAAAATGCGTTGTTCATCGTCAATAAATGCCAGTTTTGGCTTAGCTTCAGTACTTAGCTCAGCTGTATTTATGTCATTATTGGTGTCGTTTTCTAATTCATTCATGATGATATCCTTATGATGAATAACAGTGCTATAACTTTATTTAACAATTAAAATAAGAACAGAACCTAGCGATTATGCTGCTAGGCTTTTTTCTGTTAAGTCATTATCAATCGGTAGCGTTAAGGTAAATGTGGTGCCAACGCCTTCAGTCGATATCGCTTTAATGTCACCATTATGCTGCTCCATAATCTGCTGACTGATTGCCATCCCAAGACCAGTCCCTTCGCCTGCGCCTTTGGTGGTAAAGAATGGCTCAAAGATTTGGTTAAGCACTTCGGTACTCATGCCTTTACCATTATCGCTGACATCAATATAGACATTGCTGTCATCAGCACGGGTGCGCACTTCGATTTTGCCATCCGGTTTTTCTTCCATAGCTTGCGAGGCATTGTTTAACAAATTGACCAGCACTTGGTTGATCTGCGACGGTGAGCATTTCACTTCAGGGGTTGGCGCAAAATCAGTGATAACCTGTTGATGCCTAATAGAGTTACCAGCGATTTTAAGTGAGGCTTCGATACATTCACGCACATCAATAGTTTTCACTTTTGACTCATCAAGACGGGCGAAGTTGCGTAGGTTTAATACCATCTCGGTAATTTGCTCGACCCCAAATAACGAATCTTTAATCAGCTCTTTCAGCTCAGCGGACAAATCATCTTCTTGGATTTCATCAGCAGCACGGACGATATCTGTCAATAGCTTATCAATTTTGCCATCAGCTGCCGCATTAGCCTTGATACCTTTTAAACCTTGTACCAATTCAATCAGCTCTTCGTATTGCTCAGTCAGCTGACCGATAATCTCAAGGTTATTTTGCACATAAGATAATGGCGTATTCACTTCATGAGCAACACCCGCAACCATTTGTCCTAGCGTTGCCATTTTTTCTGAACGTATTAATTGCAGCTGTGAGTTTTTCAGCTCTTTGAGCGTCTCTTGCAGCTCAGCGGTACGTTCTTCGACTTTAATCTCAAGCTGTTGGTTAATATTAGCAAGCTTACCTTCGTTAGATTGAATGCGATCTAATAGGTCATTAATAGAGCCGTTTACCAGCCCGATCTCGTTGCGACCTGTCTTAAATTTAACGGAGCTCAATTTGTTGTATTGCTTATTGTTAATGATGTTTTCTGCCAAAGAAATTTTATCAGTAGTTTCTTTCAATGGTTTAAATGCTAAGAAAGTCAGCATGAAATAAATAATACCAGCCGTGAATAATAGCGCTAAAGCAATCCAGTTAATCAAGTTTTCACTTAGATTATCGGCAATGGCGTTAATCTCATCATCAGGCTGTACGACGATGAGCTTCCAATAAGTTTCAGGAATCTCAAACACATACGCTTGACTGCCGTTATAGTAACTGTCTTTTGCCAGCTCAAAGCTTTGTAACAAGCGGCTATCCATGGCATTTTGCTTATTTTCACCGTTATTTAAATAAGCAGCGTAGTTGACCAAATAGTAACCTTTTGCCGTGCCGGTTTCAGCTTTATCGAGTGTGGTTAGTACTTGCTGTATTTGCGGCGATACACTGGAGGCGACTTGCTCGATAGTTTCTTGACGTTGGACATCTAAGAAATCAAGTACCGGTTGCCAAGCTGGATCAGAGTTAATCACTTGTTTGATATCAAGCGGCGTGCCTGTCTTTTCATCAATATAGCTTAAGCGTTCAGGGTTAGACGAGGCGATAACCTTATCACTATTATCTAGCAATAGAATATAACCAGAGCCCGAGCTTTCACTGAGCTTAACGATATTTTCTTGTAACTGGTTGAGGGTAAAGTTAACCGTACTGGCACCCCAAAACTGATTGTCACGTTCAATAGCGACACCGCAGCTCATGGCAAGCTCGCCTTTGGTTTGGCTGGCGCGAACATGGTTCCAGATACAACTGTCAGGTTTAAGCAATTTTAGAACGCTAAACCAATCTTCTTGATAATAAGGATTGGCCGGATTTGGATCGCTTAGTACCGCTTGATAGTCACCATTTTGGCGTACCATCAAAAATGGATGCGTCGCAGTATTTGCTCCAAGTGCACCGTTATCAGGCCAAATGCCGCCACTGCCTAATAAGTTATAATCGCGCTTATCAAAAGCATTGGCGGTACTGGCTTGTAAAATATTTTCTTGTAGTGGCAAGGTTTGCGCACTTTGCTGTAGCAGCAAGGCACTACGCATCACCCGATTGATATCGGCAGAGATACTATTAACCGCCGTGTTCCCGCGCTCAGCGACCAGTTTTGCTGACTCAAGGCGAATTTTTTCATAACCTTCTTTGTCAACAACATAAACAACGACCGCCAGTACGACTGCAAAAGCAATAAATAAAATAGTAGTAACTTGGGTACTAACTTGGTTGAAAAAGCCAACTTTTTTGGAGTCACTCATTATAGTGTTTGTCCTTGATAATAGGGATCACAAAGAAGACTGCCAATACGGTTTATTGGTCATAATCGCTTATGTGGTTATGCTTAATTAAAACGCTATATAAATAATTGGTCATGAACGTAAACGACAAAAAGTATTTACATAACCTAAAGTAATGATAAAAAATTAAAATCATAACTTAATGGACTACAATAAGAAAAACTATGCCTATAACCGCTGAGAAAGAATCGATAGTGGCTATCAGGGGTGTATAGGTAATAGGTGGGTAAATATCTAGGTAATTCAGATTGATCAGATAGTCTTGCAAATAGAAAGCAATGTCCTATTGCATTTGTTAACAATACAGCAACAATTTTATAATAACAATATTTTTTCTTTACTTGCGAGTCGTTATCTTATTGTTTTGTATGACCAACTTATGCTTGGCTTTGTCAGAATCTTGCATGAATCTGCTCTTGAAAAGTTAACTTAGCGCACTCATCTAGTCGCTAACGTTATATAATGGTCTGCTTTATTGACTGACCTAGCTTACTAATGTTACTGACCCAGCAAGCATGGCTCGCATCGTAAGCTACCTACTTTCTTATCATCTGAGTACAAAAGACATCGCCCTATGACTATCTCTATCGCTTCATTGCACAGCACCGAATTCGCCGTTGGTCAACGCTATTTATCTGATACGGAGTCCGAGCTGGGCTTAGGTGTGGTCATCGATGTTGACGACCGATGTGTACATATTTTATTTCCCCAAAGTGAAGAGACGCGCGTTTATGCGAAAAACTCTGCGCCGTTATCGCGTGTAGTATTTAAGGTTGGCGATAGCATCTCTGATCAGGCGGGTAAGAGCTATACGGTAAGCGCCGTCGAAGAAGTGATGGGCGTGCTCAAATACAGCGTTGATGGGCATGATAAAGCAATCATGGAAACCCGTCTTGCCGCCAATATCACCTTAGCAAAGCCACTTGAGCGTCTGCTGGCTGGTCGTATTGAACGTAGTGATTGGTACGATTTGCGTCAAGATATTTTGCGTATGCAATCGGCAATTGCTGGTCATCCATTAAAAGGTCTAATGGGCGCGCGCGTCGATATCATTGAGCATCAGCTTTATATCGCCCATGAAGTTGGCAAACGTATCGCACCACGTGTGTTGCTTGCCGACGAAGTTGGTTTGGGTAAAACTATTGAAGCGGGTTTGATTATTCATCAGCAGTTGCTGACTGGCAAAGCTGAGCGCGTGCTCATTCTCGTGCCGGACAGTCTGCAATACCAGTGGATGATCGAGCTACGTCGTCGTTTTAATCTAAACTTTGCACTATTTGATTTGGTACGTACCGCGGCGATTAAAGAACACGACCCTGAGCAAAACGTCTTTAACACTGAGCAATGTATCATCGCTGGTATGGATCTATTGCTCGACCATCCTGACTTGTATGACCAAGCGATGGACGCAGGGTTTGATTTACTGGTCGTCGATGAGGCGCATCACTTGCATTGGGATGAGACGCAAGGCGGCAATGATAAGTATGACCTCATTGCAGACTTCGCCGAAGAAACGGCAGGGGTCATGTTATTGACAGCGACGCCTGAGCAGCTTGGCGCACAAAGTCACTTTGCGCGTTTGCGTTTATTAGATCCAGCTCGCTTTGACGATTTAGATGAATTTATCGATGGACAAGAAGCCTTTGCGGAAACTGCGTCGGTCGCAAGCGTATTGATAGAAGATAAGCCATTAAGTGAAGGGCAAATCGCAGCGTTAAGTAATCTGCTTACGATTAGTATTGATGAATTAGCAACGATTAATGAAGACGAAAAACTACGCACTTATGCGCTCAATGAGCTGCTAGATCGCCATGGTACCGGGCGTATCTTATTCCGCAATACCCGTGAGAGTGTTAAAGGCTTCTACGGACGTAGTAGCCAGCCATATCCACTGCCATTACCTGAAGCATGGATCGATAGCTACCAAACTAACGGCAAATTGCGTGAGCAGCTATGGGGCGAAGAAAATCAGCCTGATGGCGGCTGGTTAGAAGATGACCCGCGTGTTCCTTGGTTAATTAATATCTTAAAGGGTGAGCTTAAGCACAAAAAAGTGCTATTGATTGCTCGTAGTGGCGCGACGGTTGAGAGTTTAGAGGCAGTATTGCGTCTACATGCTGGTATTAAGACGGCCATCTTTACCGAGCAGATGACCTTACTTGAGCGTGATCAAGCGGCGGCGTTTTTTGCGGATAGTGAAGGTGCGCAGATATTATTATGCTCTGAGATTGGTTCTGAAGGTCGCAACTTCCAGTTTGCAAGCCAGCTGATATTGTGGGACTTACCAGCTAACCCAGATACACTAGAGCAGCGTATCGGTCGTCTAGATCGTATCGGGCAAACGCAGCAAATTATGTTGCATGTACCTTATGTGCAGGGCACAGCGCAAGAGCGCCTCTATCACTGGTACAGCAGCGCGCTAAATATGTTTAATCAAATTTCACCGACGGCGCAAAGCGTGCAAGAGCAGTACATCCAAGAGCTGAAACCAATGCTTGAGGGTGCAGATACCGACGAGAATCGTACGACGCTTAAAAATGTTGTCGCAGAAGCACTACAGACGCGATTGGGACTTGAGGAACAGCTCCAAGCGGGTCGCGATCGCTTGCTAGAATACAACTCGTGCCGTCCACGTGTTGCTGGACGTATCGCTGATGCCATGCGTGACTTCGACGGTCACAATCTATTGCCGCAGTTTATTGAGCGATTTTTTGCCTCAGCCAATATCGAGCATAACATCCAACGTGATGGCTCGTGGGTGATTGCACCGATTGATAGCACTGAAATTAGTGATTACATCGACGGTCTGCCACTTGGTGATGAAGACGGCATGACATTGACTTTTGAGCGTGAGCAAGCGCTGCAGCGTGAGGATATCGAATTTATCACTCATGAGCATCCGCTAATGCGCGCGATTTATGAGCTGGCGAGTACCAGCACCTTTGGTAATACCACGGTTGCGATGCTAAAAAGCGCCGCCGTGCCACAAGGCATGGTGCTGCTAGAAGTAAACTTCCGCGTAGAAGCCATCGCACCAAAATTGCTTAATTTGCCAGCGACCTTGAGCACGCAAAATATCCGTGTCTTTATTAGTGAGCAGGGTAGTGATTTATCCGCGCGTATCAGCGCCGATATGATTATGCCGCACATTGAGCGCTTAGATAAAAACCGCGCGCGCCAAGTGATTAAAGTACGTGGCGATGTGATTGAGCAGCGTTATTATGAAGCCGAAGACATTGCCCGTCAGCAGTTAGCTGAGATTGGTGAGCAAGCAAGCGCACGCTTTAGCCAGCAGTGGTCGCGCGAGATTAAACGTCTTAAACATCTACAGACTATCAATCCTAACGTGCGTCCAGAAGAGATTGAGCGCTTAGAGCAGCTACAAGCACAAGGCGAGCAGGCGCTAGGAAGCTTATCACTCGTACCAGATTCTATTCGTGTGCTGGTGGCAGTGAAGCCATAAATGTAAGACAATAGTAAAAACGAGGTGATATAAAATATCTTGTTTTTACGCCTTTCGTTTTATAATGAGTTATTAGCAATCGTTTTATTGTCTGTTATTATTGTTAATCATACTAAGTTATTGCTCATCCTAAAATTTCTCTTGTATATTACTGCAAGTGATTTCACATTATTTTAAATTAAAACGCCATATCGGCTTAAGCCATATCATATTGATATCGTTTGGCGCTTATATCTAGATGCTTGGCGTTATTGACAAAAATAAGGAAAATACCGTCATGTCTGATTATTCGCAACTGATCGATGAGTTACTGGCCACAGTGGCGCTCATTGAAGTCAGCTCTGATGTGTTTGAAGGTAAAAGCCATGACTATGTTGGTGCCCGTATTTTCGGTGGGCAAGTGCTCGCGCAAGCGATCATGGCAGCAGCGCATACGCTTGATAAAGACAAGCCTTGTCATTCATTGCATGGGTATTTTTTACGCGGTGGTGATATCAATCAACCAGTGATTTATCAAGTGCGCCGCTTACGTGATGGTCGCAGTCTGTCTGCGCGTGAAGTGACCGCGATTCAATATAAGCAAGTACGCGGTAAGCCGCCAGTTGAGCAAGTGATATTTTCGATGATTGCGTCTTTTTCACCGATGGAAGAAGGTTTAGAGTATCAAGAAGATATGCCGGTTTATCCGCCGCCTGAAGATTTATTGGCTGAGCAGGATCTAAAAGAAGAGTATGTCGGTAAAGTTCCAGAGGCGTTAAAAGCGCGCTTTATGCGCCGCCGTCATATCGAGATCAAACCCGTTAAGCCGCGGGATCCGATTCATCCAGAACCGATGAAACCGAAGCAAGCAAACTGGCTACGCATCCGTGAATTGGGTAATCAGCCGCTCGCTATCCAGCAAGCATTATTGGCATTTTCATCTGATTTTTATCTGGTTGGTACCGGTCTGATGTCGCACGGCATCAGCTTTATGACCAGTGGTTTACAGGCTGCTAGTATCGACCATTCAATGCATTTCCATCGTCACTTTGACTTAAACGAATGGCTGCTATACGACATGTGGAGTGATACGACATCCAATGCGATGGGATTAAATCATGGTCAGTTTTGGCAAGATGGTAAGCTGGTAGCGACGGTACAACAAGAAGGCTTGATGCGTTTGCGTGTGCCGAAGTCTTAGTCTTCTATAGATTTATTATGCTTATTTAAGTAAAAGCAATAAAGTAAAAGCGACTCATAATTAATTATGAGTCGCTTTTTTTATGGTGTATGTAGTACTTTTTTAAGCATTTAGCTTAGATGAATGATGCAAATTATTACTCTAAAATTTTAACCATCGCTCTTGGCAATCCTAGCGTTGCTTGTGCATCATCAGCATTTAACCAATTGATATTAATGTCACCAGCTTGCAATGCTTCGGTTATATCGGTAGCTTGTTTAGCATTTAAAGTGACTGATTGCGGCGTCAAATACCAATGAAAATGGGTCAATGAATGTTTAATAGGTGCGTCGTCTAATAAACTTTTACTCACTGATTTTGCTATTAATTGATTTTTTGCCAACCACTCATTAATAATCTGCTCAGCAATGGTAAATTCTGCTTCGTATACTTTCTCATTGCTAGCCACTTCTAATGGCTGATTACCTGTCGCGGCGCTTAGTTTGTTATCTATATTGTTGTCAGTATTTTTAATAGTGTCTTTAATAACAGCTTTAACAGCAACTTTTCCGCTAGTCTTTTCTACAAACTCTAGTGGCAAACTCCACAACCCACCCCAAATGCCATTATCAGGGCGCTGTAGCCACAATATCTCACAATCGGTATTTTGAATTAATAGGGCATTGCTGAACTTGCTCGGTTTCGGCGGCTTTTTTGCCTTGACCGGATAGTCCGTCTCGCGCCCTTGTGCATGTGCTAAGCAATCATCTTGTAGCGGACATAATAGACAAGCGGGCTTGCTACGCGTACATAACGTTGCGCCCATATCCATCATCGCTTGCGCAAACAATCCTGATTGCTCTCTAGGCGTTAAACGCTCTGCCAACGCCCATAATTCTTTAGTCGTCGCCGACTTAGTGATATCACCATCAATTGCCGCCCAGCGTGTGAGTACACGTTTGACATTACCATCACAGATGACGCCATAACGATGCAAGCCCATCGCCATAATCGCGCCAGCGGTCGAAGGACCAACGCCAGAAATCGCTTCCCAACCTGCTAGGGTCGTTGGATATTCACCAGTCTCAGCGATAACTTCGACCAACTGTTTAGCGCCTTTATGTAAATTACGCGCGCGTGCATAATAGCCAAGCCCCGCCCAATGCTCTGCGACCGTATCCCATTCAGCAGTTGCTAAATCTTGTACTGTCGGAAACGACGCCATAAAGCGGGCAAAGTAGGGCAGCACCGTCGTTACTTGCGTTTGCTGAAGCATGACTTCTGATAGCCAAACCACATAAGGGTTTGGCGTGTCAGTTTGGTGTTGTTGCCAAGGCAAATCATGGCGACCATTAGTGGCGAACCAGTCGAGTAGGCGTGAGGCGAAGGAATTAAGGTTGGTATCTGTATGAATAAAAGTAGGGGCTGTCATAGGCAATGGGCAAGCAATTCAAAAGTATGAAGGTTATATGAGGGTTGCGTATCGGGATTAAAGGCGTTAGCGATAGATACTATCTAAAGTTTGACCTGCTTCATTTTTCCAAATTTTCCAACCATTGCTTGAAGAGCCAAGTACAAAATCAGATGCACCACTGGGTGTTTTGCACAATAAATTTTCTATTAGCTCATAGAGTTCGCTATCATATTCAATTAATTTCTTTGCTGACAACATTTCATCTCTTTTATTAATTGCCCAGCTGCTTGCTGATGCAATTGTTCTCTTATTTATTAGTGAACCTGATAACACTACAAACCCATCATCATCATAATAACCCTTAGCATAGGTACCATGAGTTTTGCAATAAAAAAGCGTGGACTCCGGTTGAGTAAGGGATATTTGAGTAGGAGTTGTCCCAATACAGATAGTATTTCTTGTATCTATAATAGGTAAGATCTCATTACTGTTAGCACTTTTGTTATTGATACTAAGTGATTCAAAAATAGGCTGCCCTAAAGTTGATAATAAAACATCGAGCGTATAAAACAGCTCTTCGCAGTCAGCTTTTAGTGGATCAGGAGTATGTGGACGATTACCAGTATTACCATTTTTTATCTTATAACGCCCAACTTTAATAGCAGTGGCAATAGCTTTATGTTCCATATATAACGCGTGCGTTTGGGTCATTGAGTTATTGGTCGAGAGCATGACAAAAGCACGCGTCCAAAAACCCTTTTCATGATGCTGGTTTAGTCGTCTTCTTAAATCACCGGTTTGCCCAATATATAGTAGCGGCTTGTCGATACCGTCTGTATCACCGACCAGAAAATATAAACCAACTTGATTGGCTTCTGGCATCGCAAAAAAGTCATCAATATGAATGCGCGGGATTTCAATCAATCTTACCGTACGAGTGGTCATCTCAGCCAAACGCAACCCGCGAGGATTACCTTTTGGCAGATAGATTTGGATGGTTTTAGCAGAGGGGATCATAGTAGCCTAGTTGATATATGGACTCTAAAAAGTATAAGTATGTTATGGTAATTAGTCTTCGTAAAGCTTCGAAATACAAGGCCTTTCGTAAAGATTAACATCAAGATCATAGTCTGGAGTGGCTTCACACCCATAAGCGATGTTGCCATTTTTATCTAACTTAATTATAGAATCACCAATAACTTTAAAATAGGACTCGTCCTCGTCTGAAGCCATTGAATCACTATACATACCTCTATAAACGGTATGGCTAAAACGCTTGCCAAACATTTCAATATCAGTAGCACCATCCTTTTGTATCTTAATTAATCCATTATTGTCATTTCCACCTGCAAAGTTAAAAATACGCTCTCCAGTAAATGGAAGGTTTGTATTTGCATAAGAAAGGCTACTAATCATAAGCAGACCAAACAATGGAACTAATTTTTTTAACATTTTAAACATCCCTATTTCTTTTAAGAATTACAAGTAAAGATCTTTAATCCTATCAATTTTACTGCCAATAATAAAAAACAACCCTACTTCCGATTCTTGCGCGTTTTCAATCGACGCAGGCGTTTCTCTTCTTCTTTAGCTATTCTTTTTTCTTCTGCTGCTAAGCGTTGCTGAGCGACGACGATTTCTTCAGCCTCAGTCATTGCGGGCGTCTCTAAAGTAATACGCCCAATCTTACCGCTACGCAGCTCATTAACCAAAATCTCAGACATCCGGTAAGTATCGACTTTATTTCCCGCACGCACACAGCCACGATTACGTCCAGCTATTTCAAAAAACTCCCAATCTGTCTTGGGCAATTCTTCAATTTTATAGCGGGCTTTTAATAGCTCAGGATAGGCTTCAAGCAAATATTCCGCGGTATAGCCTGCGACGTCAGCAAAATCAAATGCGGTATCACGAATGCCGCCTGTTGCTGCCAAGCGATAACCAGAGTTTTCGTTTTCAACCTTTGGCCACAGCATGCCAGGGGTATCATAGAGCATGATGTCATCGTCAAGCTTAATTAGCTGCTGCGACTTGGTGACGGCTGGTTCGTCACCTGTTCTAGCAACCGCACGTCCTGCTAGGGTATTAATCAAAGTCGATTTACCGACGTTTGGAATCCCCATAATCATGGCTTTGATCTGGCGACCGGTGCCGACTTTATTGGGGACAAGTTTTTTACAAAGGGCGATGATGCGCTTTACGTCATCGGCTTTATTATCGTCACAAGCAATGGCTTTGACCCCATCTTGTTGCTCAAGATAATCCATCCATGCTTGGGTCAATTCGGGATCAGCAAGATCGGCTTTGTTTAAGATTTTAATGACAGGTTTTTCGCCGCGCAATGCCGCGACCATTGGGTTTTCACTACTATAAGGGATACGCGCATCAATCACTTCGATGACCACGTCCATTTGTGGCATGTTTTCTTTGATTTCATTGCGGGCTTTGTTCATATGCCCAGGGAACCACTGAATACTTACTCTCTTATCCATTTGCTTTTATAACCTTTTATAAAAAATGCTAAAAGTAAGACAATCGTCATTTACTTTTTAATGGTGTTCAGTTTACTACAGAACCAGCGTTATCACGTTACAATTTCTTGATGTCATGAGCGGCAGTTATCACGGTCGCTATCCTTGAGGATCATCTACGACCTCATCATGAGCAGGTGGCAGGGGTGCCAAATAACCTATCACTAATATTAAGCTACCGGCACCAAGGAAAGAAATCACCCGCCAAATCGCCTCAGTTTGTGATAAATCAACCAAGACCAGTTTGAGTACCACCACGCCCAGCAATCCAATACCCATAAACCACAGCGCCCGCTGGAGGTAGCGACTGGCAATAATAGTTGCAGCCAATGCCAATAATGTCCATAAAATCGTTAATCCTGTCTGCACTTGCTCGCTATACCATGCGCCGCCAGTACTTTCGTAGAAACCAACAATCCATAGTGGTGTGTTAATAAAAGCGTGCAGCGTTCTGACTAACATACTAGAGAATATCCAAAAGCTAATCAGCGCTAAGATAATGAGTAGCGTATTATTTTTAGGAATGGCATCTAAGATGTTTTGCGATTGCTTGCCCTGTGATTGACCGAGTAAATAAACGCCCAACCCATAAAATACGATTAGCCATAAGGTCACATCATATAAATTAAACAAAGGGAAATAGGGCAGTTCCCAAATCACCCCATCATAGGAGAAGTTGGTAAAAATAACCCAACCTAATGTAATGGGCACAAAAATTTTGGCACTACCTAATAGCGCCTGTTGCCAGTCAAACCAGTACAGCGAAAGCGCTGAAGATGTGTTTTTTGCTGGCGTATGATGGGATTGAATTAAGTTATGACGGTGCGTCCACCAGAGTCCAGCCAGCATCAAGGCAATAGGTACAAGGATAGTCATCAACCCTTGTGAATCGGGCAATCTATAATGTACCAATTCTGCTAAAACTATAATTCCAGTGCCAAGCCAGCTAGCGCTATCGTAGCCTTTTAATTCTGCATTGTTATGATTGTCTTTATTGATATTAGTATTGTTATGCCATGTTTTTAACCATAACTGCCCAACCGCCAGCCAGCCGATTAATAACGTAATCAATATAGGCCAATGAAATGTCGTCCATTGATAGTCAAATTCATATCTTTGTGGCAGCTGTAATACGATCATGGCATAAAATAACAGCAGCAAACCATGGCTAAACTGTCTGATTTCACGCCACGAACGGTAATAGTTAACCACATGATAAATGATAATGCTGACCAAACTCGCCAATGCTATCAGGGTAGTCGTTGCCAATTGCCAGCTGGCAAACCATTGGTCAAAATCAATGATTAACACATATAGTAGCCAGCCCATCGCAGTGAGCGTCAACAGACGTATCAAAACTGGAGTTTGCCAAATGATTTTAAACACTATGCTTTGGCTATTGATACTGGCAAGCCATTGCTGAGCTGCCGTTTCACTGATACCTAATGCTTTGGCATATTCTGACAGCGTATGATTGGCGTTAAGCTCGTTTTCAGAATAGTGAGTAGCTTGTGCTGAGTCTTGAATGTCTGCGATAGGAGATAGGATAGGCGAATTGCTGGCACGTAGAATAAAAACGCTGGCGAGCGCACTGATGGCAGAAATCGTTAATGCCAACGTGGGATAATGCATAACAGTGATAACAAAGCTATTTAACAGCATAGCAATACTAATCAGCTGTAACGATAAACCGAATAATACTGACCATGCGCGTAATGAGCGACGGCCAAACCAGACCAATGCCAAACCTTGCACCGACCAACCAAAGGCAATCCACTCAGCGTTTAACGCCAGCGGAATCACTAAGGCTAAAAAGCCAAATCCTAATGCCAGCATGCCTTCAGTAATCAGCGCATAGCGCTGACTACGCTGAATAAAGGTCCAACCAAGCCCCAAATAAATCGCTGCTAAAATAGCGCTAGCAAAGGTTAATGCGTGATTGATATCGCTCAATAACGCTGAAAATAAGCCAAATGCCAATATCGGCACTGAAAATAGCAGCCCGATATCAATAGGAAATAAATACTGATGGTCAGTAATATTAGCGGTCTGAATGTCAGCCGCCGCCTTAATATCAGCAGTTTGATTTTTACTATTAGCATCCAACTCATGGCTATTATTATAAGCAATAATTTGCTGAGCATAGCGAATGACGACGAATAGATAGAGCAGGACATGCAGTGCTACGAGCAGGACCAATGCCCAGCGCTGATTATCAATAATTACTATTAAATTCTCAGTGAGCCCCCAATAGTATGCCAGCCCAAAGGTCACGCCCACACCCAATAAGTTAAGTACCTTCCACGGGCGATAATGGGCAATAGCAGCAATGGTCACATTTAATAATAAATAATAGCTAAATAATACCGTTAAGCTGCCGGTATCTTGACTGGTCAAAATTGGCGCAAAAAAGCCACCGGATAATGCCAATAATGCTAACGGGAAAGCGTTTTGGCGCACCGCTAAAGCAACCGTTAGCGCCGATAATATACCGAGTGCCATAAAGCTTGGTAAGGCACTAATGACGTGATACACGCTATAGGCAAAAAAGGTACTTAAATAAGCGATGGATAAACCGGCTCCTTGCAAGGTAATGCCGTAAGCAAAGCGATTTTTTACTAGATTTAATCCCAATCCTGCTAGCCCTAAGCCAATAGCACCTATGGCAATAAGTTTAACGGTAATCGGTATCTCGATATACTCGCTTAATAAGCGTAGCAATAAAACCACGCCGACCAGCAATACTAAGACTCCGACACGTACCACCAAATTACCGCCAAAGAACCAGTTTTTAATCGAGCTGATAATGGAAGTAACTATTGGCAAAGAGCGTTCGTCCGGCTCTATGTCAGTGGTTGAATTCTGTGGTTTCGACTTTAAGCGCAGGTTTTTAATAGAGTCAAAAATAGGTAAAGTAGATGACGCAGAAGTAACTTTTTCTTCTTCTGAAGATAACGATGATGAAGAAGTAAGCGTTGGTGGCCAAGGACTTAAAGCGCTATCAGGTGCTACCGCAGATTCTGATTCCGAACTACTATCTTTAATAAAGCTTATATCAGCAGAATGGGCAGGTTTTTCTGCTATCAGGTTATTTTTATGCAGCACAAACTCAGCTTGTAATTGTGCCATATCGCGGCGTAAATGCCTGAGCTGCTGATTTATCTTGGCGTATAACGCCACAACCACAATTAACAAAGCAATAAAAGCCAGCCAGCCAAGTTGGTTTATAAATAGATATAGCATCCTCGTCACTCAATCCATCTGATAATAGAGTGATAATGACGTTATTTGACGATAAGCACAAGACTGATGGTTTCACTTATAAAACAAGGGCAGCTTAAGTATTAAGCTGCCCTTGTTTTTGCTGCGCTATTTATAACAAGATTTTATAAAGCTTTATGCCAAGTTGCTTTTCATAAACTCCAGCATGTTTTCCCAGCTTTGCTTGGCAGCGGCTTCGTTATAGCCCAAATCTACGCCATTTTTGGCAGCGCGCTCATCGGCTTGTGGGTTAGTAAAACCATGCTTAGCGTTGTCATAAACATCAATAGTGTAATCGACATCAGCGGCATCTAGCTCTGATTTGAGACCTTCTATGGCCTCCATCGATACCATCGAATCATCGCGACCGTGGGCGACCAATACTTTAGCTTTGAAGTTTTTATCGGCTGGCTGCTTCGGTGAAGGGTTGCCATGGAAAGTGGCAACTGCTTTTAGCGGCATGCCTTCACGTGCCATGTCGAGGACGACTTTGCCACCGAAGCAAAAGCCAATGGCGGCTAGATTATCGCCATTAACAGCCATCTGGTCACTAAAGTCATTGAGAATTAAACGACAGCGTGCCATAAGCATGTCTTGATCGGCAAGTACTTGCTCCATCCACATATTGGCTTGAGCCGCATCAGTGGTGAGTTTCCCTTCACCATAGACGTCCATCGCGACGGCGGCGTAGCCTGCTTCTGCTAAGCGTTCAACGATTGATTTTGGATGTTCGACGACGCCCCACCATTCTGGTGCGACTAAAATGCCGGCTACTGGATTGTCATCTGAGGCGTTTTCTGGCAGTGCGACATAGCTGATTAACTGAATGCCATTTTCGGTGGTACTGATTAATTCAAAAGTCTTAATTGACATATTGTTGTCCTTTTTTTATGTTATGAATGTTAGGTCATGATTTTTGGGTTAGGAATGTGATATAGCGGTATTTTTAACTGATCATTTTCCTTACCTTTACTACCTTAACGCCCAACCCAGTCAAAAACAGCTATAATACTGTAACGCTCTTTATCAAAATGATACGGCAACTTTATGACGCTAAATTTGTTAAATAAATATGAAGCCAGCTTAAATGCAGCTACTGATGTTGATTCGAATGCTGAGGAAAAATCAGGGTCAGAGCCAGCCGTAAATCAGCTGTTTGCTGCTGTAGCAACTGAAACATTGCGCCCGCAGTTTTGGTCGCGCTTTACGCTAGCAGAATTAAATCATAGCGAGTGGGAAGCACTGTGTGATGGCTGTGGCAGTTGTTGCTTGATTAAATATATCGACGAAGACGAAGCTGGCGATGTTGATGAAGAAATGGTCGAATATACTGATGTGACCTGCCAGCTGATGGACTGTGCGACTGGTTACTGTAAGCATTACGACACGCGTCAAGAGCATGTGCCAGACTGTATTCAGCTGACTATCGATAATTTACCAAATATGATGTGGCTACCGTCGCACTGCGCTTATAAGCGTTTGTATAAAGGACAGAATTTACCAAGTTGGCATTTATTATTGACCCAAGATGCCGTAGTGACGCAGCAAAAAATGCGCGCTGCCAATGTCGGCGTGGCTGGTCGCTGTGTGACTGAAATTGGTATGGATGATGAAGAGATGGAAACGCGCGTGGTGAATTGGGTTAAGCCTTAATATTGGGTTAAGCCTTAATGGTGTTAGGCGTTAGTTGCGTTAACCTTTTCTCTTGAAAACCTCAACTCTTAAAAGCTGTGATATTAACAAGAAGCAATCGTCATCAGTATTCGTTAGAAGCCTGAGCCGCAGATTTAGCGCCTACCTTGGCATCAGTTCGCGAGTCAGCAAGCGATGGAATGAGAATACCTTGGCGAATCTGCTGAGAAAATTCGCTGCCATGAATGTCGTTGTTATTATGAAAGCCTTTGACCTTCGGATTGATATGCGTGCGCTCATACCAGGTATCCATCGACCAAGGTTGTCCTGTTTTTTCAGGATTGGTATCTAACATACCAACATCGTGTAGATAGTTTGGCAGCCAACCCGATACCCAAATTCGATAATCCCATGGCAGACGATCATCACTGACGATACGTGCCATATAAAAAATAATATTGGTACAGTTACTAATTAAGGTGTTATACCAAGTGGGTTCTTCATTTAGCTCATCGGCGGCGATTAAATAAGATTTAAATAATGCTTTGACCTCATGCTGCTGCAAATGACTGATCGGAAATAGATAAACCTGCTCACCACGCGCATTACTACGAGTATAAATAATATCGCGCTCTTCTGCGGCGACTAAGCTAAGCTCAAAACGTCTAAAAAACCCAGCGAGTGCGGAAAACGATTCACCATTTTCTTTACGAATCTCAAATGAGAAGGCAAGTGGTCGATCATCTTCAAAGCGAAAGCTCACCAACGTATGCGCAATCAGCGGTCCCATCCAGTAAGAGTTGGTCACATCGACGCCAGATAATTTCGACATATCAATCGTGCGCGTCTCCCAGCGTTCAGTGGCAGCGTCAGCATTATGCCAATCAAAGTTGCGTACATTGGTTAGGGTAATTAAATCAGGGTTGGTCGCATCACGCGTGTAAGTGACTCTTTCACTGACTTCAGGCATCCAGTCGCGTTGTTGCTTGGGTTCGATAGTCATAAACCAACCAAAGCCAATAACCCAAATAGCAGCGTACGATCCCACTAACCATCTGGTTGCTGTCTTTTTAGTTGTGGTTTTCTTATTGTTTGTTTTTTTAACGTTGGATTTTTTATTACTGATTCGTCGCTCGCTAGTGAGCCTATCCATTAATTTTTCAGCAGTTTTTGACCAAGCGTTTACACCCAGTAAAGTTGCCAGCACTCCGACAATAAGAGCTATCGTTAGCCACGTTATGACCGAGTGCCCGCCAAATTGGTACCAAATCGCCAGCAGTAACCAAACGGCGGACAATATAAGGGTGAGCGCAATTAAAAATTGTAGCAGATAATGTCGCCATTTAGACTTTGGCGGATTGCTATTCGGTGCGCTAGCCTTTATGCCATTATTTAAATTATCAGCCTCTAAGCCATGACTGTCTAAGCCGTTATCTGAGCGATGGCTATTTGAGTGAGACGAAAGCAGGCGAGAAACAAAGGCACGTAGCGACATAGGGTTGATTTTGAGGAATGAAGGCTTTGACCATAGCAAAGTTTGCAACACACTGACAATACAATTTGAGTGAATTTATCGTTGAATGTCAGTAAGCCTTGCGATAAAGTGAAACTCATTAAGCTGGTCCATTTATTTTTAATAATAAGTAGTCGGTTTTATTTATTGTTTTAATCTCCATATATCACTTTACGTATTTTTTATGTATTATTTTAATTACCATTAACTAAAGAGGTTAACTCACACCATCATGTCTGAAGATGCTCCCAGCCCGAGTAGTTGGTCGATGCGCGGCTTAAAACGCTGGCTATCGACTGCCCCCGAAACCCGTGATGAATTGATTAGTTTAGTACAACAGTCACGCCAATTCTTAGAGCCAGATACGGTGGACATGTTAGAAGGCGTGCTCGATCTGCCGGCGACACAAGTTCGTGAAATCATGACTCCACGTCCGCAAGTGATTGGCTTGCATGAAAGCACCAGTCTGGCTGAAGTGATGGATATCATTCTTGAGACGACTCATTCGCGCTATCCAGTCTTTGATAGCCAAGATGATGATGCGGTCATCGGTATCCTATTGGCAAAAGATTTGATTCCTCTTTTAGTGCACATGGTGCGGGATCAAGAAGACAAGATTGATAGTAAACGCTTAAGAGATTTGGTACGTCAGCCACTATATATCAGTGAGAGCGCACGCTCTGATACCTTGCTACGCTCGTTGCAGCGTACCCAAGTCCACATGGCAGTTGTCGTCGATGAGTTTGGCAACTTTGGCGGTGTGGTGACGATGGAAGATTTACTCGAAGAGATCGTTGGTGATATCGTCGATGAGCATGATGATTTCGATGAAGACAGTGATATTAATAATATTGTCGCCGATCCTGAAAAGCCGAATACATGGCGCATCCAAGCGTCTACGGCGATTGAAGACTGTAATGATGAGATTGGCTCTGATTTTGATGATACCGATGTCGATACCATGGGTGGTTTGGTCATGCAGGCGCTAGGCTACGTCGGGGATCTAGAAGGTGAGAGCGTCGTCATAGATGATTGGCAAATCATCATTACCGATGTTGAGGGACGTTTTATCCAAAATCTTGAGGTGACTAAAATAAACGATGAATCGCAAGTGCTAATAGGCAGTCATTAGTTTATTAGCCACCAGTTTTTCAGTCATTAATTTATCGAAAAGCTTTATCAGCCAGATTTATCATTCACATTATTATTAAATCTATGAATGATTAATCCCAAAAAACACGATTGCGATCGTGTTTTTTTTGCTTTCAAAACCGGTATTTTGCAACGCAAATTTACCTATTGAGTGGCGCAGGCTGCTATCATAGGCGGGTTTAATTTTTAGGTACTATATTTATCATAATAGGGTCAGCTTTAAATTGAACGTTGACTGCATCATTGAGTTTTAAAATTATTGAATAATAAGGTTTTGGATAACTGCTATGCGTCTGTCTACTGTTGATTTGCAAAAACGTCTGAACCCCGATAAGCCAAAGGGCTTACCTTTGGTGCTGACTCTATTGATTGCGTTGCTGGCAGGGGCAGTGTTTATCTTTGCGCTTGCGCCTTACGATATTTGGCCGTTAGCACTGGTATCGCCGGCTATTTTATACGCGTTATTGATGCCAGAGATGAGTGGTAAGCGTGCGTTTGCTATTGGTCAGGCTTATGGTACGGGGCTTTGGTGTGTTGGTGCGTTTTGGCTGTACACCTCTATTCACGTCTATGGTGATACGCCAGCGTGGCTTGCGCTGATTATGATTGCGTTGATGGGTTTGGGCATGGGATTGTTTCATGGCTTTTTGGCGCTGATTTTTAATCGAGTGGTCGGTAAGCAGCCGTTGTCTTTTGCCGCGCTTTGGATATTACAAGAATGGATGAAAACTTGGCTATTTACCGGCTTTCCGTGGTTGTTTGTCGGTTATGCTTTTACTGAGCAGTATTGGTTATCGTCATTAGCACCAGTTGCTGGCGTATTTGCCGTCTCTTTTGTGGCGGTGTTATTGGCAGCCAGTTTAGTTGAGCTACTGCGTCGCCGTGGCGGCTATATGATTCCATCTTTAGCCTTGTTAATTATTAGCAGCGCATTATGGTTGATGAATCCACAATGGACGAAGCCGAAAGGCACGCCTGATTTATCGGTATCTTTAATTCAAGGCAATATTCCGCAAGATTTAAAATGGCTCACTGAGTATCAAGTAGAAACCCTAAAAATCTATGCAACGTTGACGAGTACAGAGTGGGGGCGTGATATCGTCCTGTGGCCTGAGTCGTCGATTCCGATGTTTCAGACCGATGCGGTTGGCTTTATCAGTGAAATGGTAAAAATGGCCAAAGAAACGAATACCACGTGGGTAACTGGCATTCCTTATAAGGATGAAGCGGCGTTTGATGAAGCCAATGATAAGTATCCGCCATTTTATAATAGTGTCATTGCCTTGGGTGCTGAAGCAGAAGGGCTATATAAAAAGCAACGTTTAGTTCCGTTTGGTGAATATATTCCTTTTGAAGGACTGCTGGATATTTTGCCCAATTTAGCAGGCAGTCAAGAAATCTTGAGCTATAGTCGTGGTAGTGACAACCAATCACCGCTGCGTGTGCGTGGTCATAATTTAGGCGCAGCGGTTTGCTATGAAGTTGCTTATCCTGATACCACTCGCAAAAACGCTATTAACACTGACTTTTTATTGACCATCTCCAATGATGCTTGGTTTGGCACGTCAGCCGGTCCGCTACAGCATCTGCAAATGGTGCAAATGCGCGCGCTTGAAAATGGCCGTTGGTTTATGCGTGCGACCAATACTGGTGTTACGGCCATCATTGACCATAAAGGTCGTATTGTGAAGCGTGCGCCGCAATTTGAGCGGACGGTGTTACGCGGTGATATTCAGGCGCGAGTCGGTAATACACCTTTTATGCGTTTTGGTAATTACCCCATCTTAATCGTGATTGCGCTTCTGCTATTATTAAGCTATCTTGGCAAGCGTGCGACCCCTCGAACGCGTGTGGTCAAGTAGTCGAAAGTGCTGATATAGATTGGATTTAAAATTTTTCGACAATAAAACCTTTAAATAGTTAAGGGTTTTAACAAATAGACATAAATTGCGATATAATAGACCAATATTTTAAATATTTTGTGCAAGGTGGATCAGGTATGTCAGAACATATTGTCGAAAACAACCCTAAGAAAGAGTTCCTGTATGCCTTAGGTGGCGTTGGCTTATTCTTGGCTATCGTCTTACTTATCGGCATCTCAGGATTTCTGCGCCCAGCGGGTGAGCATATTACTGCTGAGACTACAGAAGCGCCAGTAGCAGATACGGCTACAGCAGCGACTACCGATACGCCAGCTGATGCGACTACCGATACGCCAGCTGATGCGACAGTGACACCAGCTCCAGCTCCAGTTACAGATACTGCCGATGCTAATAGTGCAGTCGTTACTGCAGAAGCGGGCACCGCCACTGCATCTGGTACAGTCAGTCAGGCAGCAGTTGCTGATGCTGACTTGACAGCAGAGCAAGCCGATGGTGACTTAGACGCTGGTACTACTGAAAAAGCAGCGCCTGCACAGTAAGCGGGCTATTCCAGTATGATACTGACCATACTCAGACTCTAAAAACCTAAAGGTTTCATTGTTGCTGTAGAGAGGTCAGATGAGCCTGTTATTTCAATAGTGTCATCAGCAATACTTAACGAAAAGCCCGTTCTCAATGATTGAGAGCGGGTTTTTTTGTGGGTATTTCTGTAATTATTAGATAACTTTTTCTTTACTTGATTATAACCAAGTGAAACAATGACCCGCGTTTATGACCGCCTATCAGAATAATTAGCGGCTTGGTCGTTATAATAATAGTACTTAAAGGAATAAAGGTATGAGCACGGAATCACAAACAGAGGTAAGTGCTGCCGAATTGGCCTCACTAGAAGATGGTTTTATGGGACATCCGAAGCCGCTACGCCCATTGTTCTTTACCGAAATGTGGGAGCGGTTTTCTTATTATAGTATCCGTCCATTGCTTGTGCTGTTTATGGTCGCATCCGTTGGTAGTGGTGGCTTTGGTTTTGATGAAGTAACCGCTTCTGCTATCTATGGTATTTTTGCCGGTTCATTATATTTAGCGGCAGTACCAGGCGGCTGGTTGGCTGACAATTGGCTCGGTCAAGAGCGCGCGCTATGGTGGGGCAGTATTATCATTGCACTGGGGCATTTATGCATTGCGCTCTCTGCTATGTTTGGTATGACGTTATTTTTTATGGGTCTGATGTGTATTGTTTTAGGTTCAGGCTTATTTAAAACTTGTATCTCAGTGATGGTTGGTGCCTTGTACCCTAAAAGCGATGCACGCCGTGATGGCGGCTTTACCCTGTTTTACATGGGTATCAATATTGGTGCATTATTGGCGGCGCTGATTGTTGGGGTCTTTAAAGAAAAAGGCATGTGGCACGTAGGTTTTGGTGTTGGCGGACTTGGCATGCTAGCGTCACTGCTGATTTACCGCTTTTCTGCTAAAAAGACTTTAAATCGTTATGCCAATGCCAAAAACATCGCCCCTGAGTGGGAGCAAACGACTGGGCTTTACAAAAACGTTGGTCGTTTGGTTGCAGGGTTTCTTGTACTACTTGCTGCCATTACTGTTTTAGTGGCGACTGGTATCATGCCATTTAACCCTGAAATGGTGGCACAATATATGACATACCTCATTGCGGCAGTGGTGATAGGGTATTTTGCTGTCATGTTTATTTCGCCACGATTGGATAAGACAGATAAGCTGCGTTTGCTGATCTGTTTTATATTGATTATTGGCTCAACGCTATTTTGGTCAAGTTTTGAGCAGCAACCAACCTCATTTAACTTGTTTGCCGATCGCTATACGGATCTTAATGTCTTAGGTTTTGAGATACCCAGTATTTGGTTTCAATCATTGAATCCTTTGTTTATTTTAATATTAGCACCTATTGCTAGTATTGTATGGGTCAAGCTTGCCAATCGAGGACTTGAGCCAAATAGTATGGTGAAGTTTGCGCTTGGGATGTTGCTCACCGCGGCAGGCTTTGCGCTGATGATATTTGCCTCCAAAAGCATCTTGACCAATGCTGGTGGACTGGCGTCACCTTTATGGTTGGTCGGTAGCTTGTTACTATTGACGCTTGGTGAATTGGCACTCAGTCCCGTTGGTTTGTCTGCCATGACTAAACTTGCGCCAAAAGGGATGCAAGGCCAGATGATGGGGCTATTCTTTGCTTCTGTCGCATTAGGTAACTTGGTTGCGGCATTCTTTGGTGGTCACGTCACCGCAGATAAGATTGAAGGGTTACCAGGTTTGTTTACCACGATGACGGTCTTTTTGGTCATCACAGCAGTGATATTATTGTTATTATCAAAACCTATTAATAATATGCTCATAAAAAGTGAACAAGAAGATAAGTTAAACTCAAACGTTTAATTTCAAATATCTAAGTTCAGTAAGTATCTAAGTTCAGTTATTTACATTAAGGGCTATTGGCTAATAGAACCATTATCAATCTAGATAAGCTGAATAATAAGACGTGTTACCATTAGTAGTAGCGCGTTTTATTTTTTTACTTAGTAACTGTTTTGCCACAAGCTATTGAAAGCCTGCTTTCTGCCCAAACATCTAGTGATGTTCCACTTTATTAAGCGTTGCACAAATCGTTTTAGCTACATTCAGTGTTATATGAATCTGGTTTTCAATGTGTTGAACGGTTTGATTTATATGCTGACTACTCAATAATGACTACATACTCAAAGCAATTTTTCTCATCCAAATAAGACGGCTATCGATAGTCGCCTCACGCTATTTTTTAAAAGCTGATTTCTCCAAAGCAATAAGGAAATATTCAATGAACAAACAAGCCATTCATGATCGCATCCATAGCCTACGCCAGAGCTTAGCCGCTCAGGATCTCACTGCGATTATCGTGCCATCAGCAGATCCGCATTTATCTGAATATCTACCAGAATATTGGCAGGCAAGGCTTTGGTTATCAGGGTTTACTGGCTCGGTTGGTACGTTGGTCGTAACTGCTGACTTTGCAGGATTATGGACCGACAGCCGTTATTGGGTGCATGCCGCTGATCAGCTAGCTGATACGGGTATCAGCTTGGAAAAACTTGCACCTGGTCAGCCAAATCATATCGATTGGCTTGCCGCGCATTTGGCGGAAGGAGATAGCGTGGCAGTCGATGGCAATGTGCTGTCTATCGCTGAGCAAGACCGATTGTTAGATGGGTTTGATGCCAATGACATTACCTTAATCACTGAACGTGATTTATTAACGGAAGTATGGATTGATCGACCAGCGCTGCCATCAGCCAGTTTATATGCACACGATAAGCAGTTTATCGCGCAGTCTGCTAGCGAAAAACTTGCCGCCGTCCGTGCTGGTATGGCAGAAGCAGGGGCGACACATCATTTGCTTTCGAGCTTAGATGACATTGCTTGGTTGACCAATCTACGCGGCGCTGATGTCGATTATAACCCTGTGTTTTTGGCGCATATGCTCATCGATGCTGAAAAAGCGATATTGTTTATTGATAATAATAAAGTCAGTGCTGATATTGCGCAAAGCTTGAAAGATAGCGGTATCACGCTTGCTGACTATGAGGCTGTGCAGGATGCGTTGGGTACGCTGACACCAGCAGACTTGTTATTACTAGATCCTAGTAAAGTCGCAGTCGGTACGCTGTCAAACATGGCAGACGGTGTGGGTTTCATTGAGCGAATGGCCCCAAGTACTTTGTTAAAATCGATTAAGTCTGATTCAGATATCGATCATGTTCGTGAAGCGATGCGTCAAGATGGCGCGGCATTATGTGAGTTTTTTGCCGCATTTGAGCAGCGTCTAAAGGCAGGTGAGCGTTTAAGCGAGCTTGATGTTGATAGTATGTTGATTGACGTGCGTAGTCGTCAGCCGCATTATGTCTCACCAAGTTTTCCAACCATCGCAGGCTTTAATGAAAATGGTGCGCTACCGCATTACCGTGCAACGCCAGAGAAATTTAGCTATCTGGATGTTGCTGAGGGTGAAGGTGGTTTATTATTGATCGACTCAGGCGCCCAATATCAAAACGGCACGACTGATATCACTCGCGTGGTTGGTATTGGACAAGTAAACAGCGAGCACAAGCGTGACTTTACGACGGTGCTCAAAGCCCATATTGCGCTAGCGCGTGCTCACTTCCCTGATGGTATTGCTTCACCGTTAATTGATGCGATTTGCCGTGCGCCATTATGGCAAGTACAAATGGATTATGGTCACGGTACTGGTCATGGGGTTGGTTATTTCTTAAATGTGCATGAAGGCCCACAGGTCATTGCTTATAGCGCCAGTACTCCGAAAGAGCGCGCCATGAAAGAAGGTATGATATCCAGTAATGAGCCGGGTCTATACCGCGAAGGTAAGTGGGGCATCCGTATCGAAAACTTGGTGGTCAATACGCCAGTTGGCAATCCTACTGAGACAGAATTTGGTCAGTTTTTAAATTTTGAGACCATCACTTATTGCCCAATTGATACGCGCTTGATTGAACCTTTGTTATTAGACCAAGTAGAAATAGATTGGCTCAATAACTATCACAGCCAAGTTTATGCCGAGCTAAAAGACCGCATTGATGGCCTAGCACTTGAATGGCTGACCGAACGTACACAAGCGATTTAAAGTAAAAAACTCATTTTTAATCGTGAAATAAAAAGCCCCGTGAATCATTCACGGGGCTTTTTGCTGTATAGACGCTATGTTTAATTTTTTTGTAGATTATCATCAGTAACCGGTTTATCTTGCTCGGTTAAATGTTGAGTCACTTCGGCACGCAGCCAAGATTTCAAATTCTCAGACATTTGCATCATCTGCTCACTTAGATAGTCATCTACATGCATCTCAAGCTCACGAATTAACTCTGGATGAGTTGCGCCCAATTTAGTGTTTTTTAAGGATAAGTGTATCGCTGCGTCTGAAACGGCTTTATCGATGACCGTCTTGATATTGCTATCGATGGCGGTAATAGCAGCATTGCTTTGTTTGTGAACCGCTTCATTTTCAGTACTGTTCTCAGTGTTATTATTGCCAGTAACCATTTCTGCAATAGCGTTTTTATCAGTAGCCATGTCTTCAGTAACTATATGTTCGTTACTACTGGCAACGTCGCTATTAGCAATATTATTATCAACACTTACCTTGTCTGTATCGTTGGCATCAATAGCTGTAACGGTTTTATCAAGGTTGTTTTTATCAGCTATTAACTGCGCATTTTTTTCTTGGTCTTTTTGAGCGGCTTCTGATTCTTCACGAATTTTGGCTGCTTCTTTTAATTTAGTCTCTTCTTTCAGCTTAGCGTCTGCTTGTTTTTCTTCTTCTAGACGTTGTTTTTCAGCAACAGTGCGTTCTTCGGCTTGTTTATCGGCAATTGCTTTGGCGATCGCTTGTTCTGCCTCATGGTTTTCATAAAGATCATCAAGATGCGCGTCTAAGTCATGCGTGCTAAATACAAAGGTTTCAAATGGTGTATCGGCTTGTAATAGGGTAGTGATATCCGTCAGCTCTTGGATGATTGACGCGCGTATAGGGTCTGGCGCGCACGTCCAGCGCTGATAAAACTGATGGGAAAATGAGTAGCTTGACATGGTATCGTCCATAAATGTTGCAAAAATTACCCCTTATCATACGCAAGTATGATAAGGGGCTGCAAGTGGACAAACGTAGCAAATCTGACACCAAGGTTACAACGGCAAATATTGTGACCTTTTATAGATGCATTATGGCTTAACAGGCCAGCGTGCAAATATTAGCGAGCCATTAGTACCGCCAAAGCCGAAACTATTGGAAACAGCATACTGTAAATTATCGACTTTACGCGATTGGTTGGCGACATAATCAAGATTACAGTTGTCTTCAACATTATCTAAATTAATCGTTGGCGGTACATGCTGATGCTGCAAGGCAAGGACGGTAAATATTGCTTCGATACCACCAGCGGCACCAAGCAAGTGACCGGTCATCGATTTGGTTGAGCTGACTAAGATGCTGTCTTTTACCGGCGCAAAGACGGTTTCAATAGCAATAGATTCAGCGACATCACCGGCAGGCGTGCTTGTGCCATGCGCATTGACATACCCAATAGCGGAAGGCTCAATACCGGCATCGTTTAAAGCGTTGCGCATCGCTCGTGCCGCACCGCTACCATCTTCTGGAGGGGCAGTAATATGGCTAGCGTCATCGCTCATACCAAAACCGACTAGCTCAGCTAATATTGTCGCACCACGTGCTTTAGCATGACTTAAGCTTTCCAGTACGACCACACCAGCGCCATCACCGAGCACAAAACCATCACGATCTTTGTCAAAAGGACGCGAGGCTTTAGTCGGCTCATTATTACGAGTTGACAAGGCATGCATCGCTGAAAAGCCGGACATGCCAAGAGGGCTTGAGCCTTTTTCGCTACCACCGGCAATCATGACATCGGCATCGCCATAAGCAATTAAGCGTGCTGCTAGACCGATAGCATGGGTGGCAGTCGTACAAGCAGTTGACGTAGCAAGGTTTGGTCCTTTTAACGTGTATTTAATCGCCACGAGTCCAGCTGCCATATTAACGATAGAGCCTGGAATGATAAATGGTGAAACTTTTTTAGGGCCTTTATCATTTAACGTAGCACAGCTGTCTTCAATGGTTTGAATACCGCCAATACCTGATCCTAAGATGACCCCAAAACGCTCTTGGTCAACGTTTTGTACAGGACTATCATTGGCGCTAACTTCATCAATAAAGCCAGCATTTTCTAACGCCATTGAGGTTGCCGCTACCGCATATTGCATAAAATCATCATAGCGACGTGCGTCTTTAGCATTCATGTATTGCTTGGCATCGAAGTCTTTGACCACACCTGCAATCTGCGCGCGATAGTCAGTTGCATCGAAATGAGTAATCGTGGCAATACCGCTCTCACCATTGAGCAGTCTTTTCCAAGTACTCTCGACATCTAGTCCTAATGGTGTCACAGCACCCATACCGGTGACTACTACACGTGCGTCGTCAGAGCGTTCATAATGTGGCGGTTTTTGACGCCGTTTTGCATCAGTAGTAGCGATTTGCGATTTTGATGGGCTGCTGTGCTGGCTCATATTATATATCCTGTCCTTACGGGTCTGAAGAGGAGGGTATTTCGTAAGCCATTATAAAACACATAAGTGCACGTGTGTAAACTAAAATTTAATCAATCAGGCAAAACATACTTGACCCAATACCACGCCTTTATTTGCGCCCGTAACAGCTGGCAAGTTACCGGTTTCGCCCATTAGGGTTTGTCTTGCTAGCCATGCAAAGGCGACTGCTTCTACCCACGTTGGATCGAGTCCTAAACTGGCAGTGGTCTCTACTTTGCAACGAGGTAGATGCGCTTGTAATCGCGTAATCAAATAATCGTTAAGGGCACCGCCACCGCATACGTATACCGTGCTATTTTCATCAGCGTTGATAAACATATTGATTTGGGCACTGGCACTGATGGCTGTTAGCTCGGTTAAGGTTGCTTGCACATCCGCAGATGAGTAACGAATATGAGCAGATACTTGATCGAATTTTTGTAGCTCACGCTGTAACCAAACCAAGTTAAAATCTTCACGCCCAGTAGTCTTTGGATAATCTCTAGCAAAAAACGAATGCTCTAAGAGTTGATTGAGTAATGGCTCTACGACTTGCCCAGATTGTGCCCACGCACCGCCAGCATCATAACCCTTGTCAGTATGTAGTGCCGTCCACGCATCTAATAATAAATTCGCGGGACCTGTATCATAGCCAACGACTTGTTTTTTTTCATTATGGCTTTCTTCATTACTATTTTCTTTACTAGCAGTGATTGCTGGCAAGACTGTTATATTAGCGATACCGCCCAAGTTTAATAACACGCGAGTGCTATCAGGCGCGGCAAATAATGCTTGATGGAACGCAGGAACTAATGGCGCTCCTTGACCACCGACCGCCATATCGCGGCGACGAAAATCACTGACGACGCTAATACCAGTACGCTCAGCGATGATGTTAGCATCGACTAATTGCAAGCTAAAGCCCATCTGCGGGCGATGACGCACCGTTTGCCCATGACAGCCAATCGCCAGTACAGATTCACTATCAGTATTTGATTGCTGCAATAACGTATTAACCACGTCGCTGGCAAACTCAGCATATTCTTTACTTGCCCAACCGAACCAGTCTAATTCGCTATTTGGTTCACCCGCCGTTGGTATTAATTGATTGACGCCATTAGGCTGACATAATGCCAATAACACCTCACGTAAGCGTGGTGGAAAATCTTGGCTAACAGTCGCTAACAAGTGCATTGGCTGCTGTGTATCGCCTTCATTACTGATATTCGAACTATTAGTATTCGCACTACTAGTATTACTGCCAAATTGACAAAGAACAGCGTCCATTCCATCTAAGCTGGTGCCTGACATCATGCCAATATATAAACCATCGTCGAAGTTTTCAAACACGGTTTGCTCGAGTGCTTCGGTCAGAGTCGCATAGTTTAAATCGTCCATATTATCTAGACGCTTATCTAAACGGCTATCGAAGTCATCATTTAAACTCATATCTTGAACATTATTATGCTGACTATCAGCAATTGATGCGGGGTTGGTCATGGCAATTTACCTTAAAAAACGCTAGTATATCTGCCAAATTCTAACATTTTTTGATGGCTACGAAATTCTAAATAGCCCAAACGCTTCAACCCTTTGATAAAGACAATAAAGAGATCATCATGACCAATCAAACCTACACTCTAGAAGAACAGCTTGCCCTTATCCAGCGCGGCACCCAAGAAATCCTATCAGAAGAGGATTTAGTTAAAAAGCTTAAACTAAATCGTCCGCTACGTATCAAAGCGGGTTTTGATCCTACCGCCCCTGATCTACATTTAGGTCATACGGTTCTGATTAATAAACTTAAGCATTTTCAGGATTTGGGTCATGAGATCTATTTTTTAATTGGCGATTATACCGCCAAGATTGGTGATCCTTCTGGTAAAAACAGCACGCGTCCGCCATTAACAGATGAGCAAATCAAAGCCAACGCAAAGACTTATGCTGAGCAAGTATTTAAAATCTTGGATAAAGAAAAAACTCGCGTCGTTTTTAATTCCGAGTGGTTTAATGACATGACAGCGGCGGATATGATTCAGCTTGCCAGCCAGCAAACCGTCTCGCGTATGCTTGAGCGTGACGATTTTTCCAAACGCTATGCGGCGCAAACGCCTATCTCTATTCACGAGTTCCTCTACCCATTGGTACAAGGTTATGATTCTATCGCCCTCAAAGCCGATGTTGAGCTTGGTGGTACCGATCAAACCTTTAACTTATTGATGGGGCGCACCTTGCAAGGTCGCTACGGTCAAGAGCCACAAGTCTGTATCACGGTGCCGATTCTGGAAGGGCTTGATGGCGTCAATAAAATGTCCAAATCACTGGGCAACTATGTCGCCATTTATGATGCACCGGGTACCATGTATCAAAAAATCCTCTCGATGCCAGATACTTTAATCCGTCGTTATTTTGAATTTTTAAGCTTTAAGCCGATGGAAGAAGTGGAAACTTTAATGACAGAGATGGAAAACGGTCGCAATCCACAAGAGATTAAACGTATCCTTGCCGAAGAATTGATTGAACGTTTCCATGATGCCGATGCTGCTGCCAATGCGCATAAATCAGCCGGTAACGTTTTAGCCGATGGTGAATTACCCGTTGATTTGCCAGAAGTAACACTAGACTTGGAAGGTCAAGACGCACTATTTATTGCCCAAATACTTAACCAAGCGGGACTGGCCAAAAATAGCTCATCTGCCAAAGATATGATTAAACGTGGCGCGGTAAAAGTAGATGGCAAAGTGGTTGATGGTGGCTTTAGCTTAACGGCTGGGCAAACGGTCGTTATTCAAGCCGGTAAAAAAGCATATGCGAAAGTGACGGTTGCTTAACATACTATTCGATATAAAGAATACAGATAGGGTCGGCTTTGATAGTCGACCTTATTTATTTCTACCATTTGAAAAAATAAGACAATATCTCATTATATTTAATATAAAAATTAGGATTTAACAATGACAAAAAATATCGTACCCCAAGGCATTTACCGCCATTATAAAGGCAGTCTTTATCAGGTTTTACATACGGCAAAGCATTCTGAAACCGAAGAAACGCTAGTCGTCTATCGCTGTTTATACGGCGAATATGACGTTTGGGTTCGACCAATAGCCATGTTTAATGAAACAGTCACGATAGATGGTAAAGAATTGCCAAGGTTTGAGTTGATTAAAGCACTAGCTGATTAAACTGTAAGTTTTTCATAGGCGATTTTTCGCTCAATAAAAAAAGCGACCTATAAAGGTCGCTTTCTTATACATTTTAAATATTAAGCTTATAAGGTTTTTTTAGCAGCTTATAAAACTATGATATACATCTCTACGAATCTTGCTTAGCAATCGTCAGACCATTATAAGTTTGCGCAACAGGCATGACCTCTAAACGATTGACGTTAATATGAGCAGGCGACTCAATTAACCATAACAAGATATCGCCGATATCATCACCAGTCATGGTTTTGAAGCCATCATAAACTTTAGCGGCTTTATCATCATCACCATGATAACGCACGTTTGAAAACTCAGTACCGGCAACATTGCCCGGTTCAAGATTGGTCACCCGAACTTGTGTACCGATTAAATCGGCGCGCAAGTTTAGGCTAAACTGCTTCACAAACGCTTTCGTTGCGCCATAAACGTTGCCACCATAGTATGGCCAGCTGCCAGCGATAGAGCCAACATTGATAATATAACCACTATCGCGCGCGACCATGGCTGGCAAGACAGCATGTGTTAATGACATTAGGCCTTTGATATTGGTATCGACCATACGCATCCAGTCATCAAGATTGGCATTTTGCGCAGATTCAGTACCCAGTGCCAGCCCAGCATTATTAACCAAGACATCGATTTGCTTAAAGCTATCAGGAAGATCGGCAATGATTTGCGGAATAGAAGCAGTGTCACTAACGTCCATTACTACTGGTAAGAACAAATCACCAAGCTCTTGCGCCATTGCATTAAGCTTATCGAGTCGTCTCGCACAACCAATCACCCGATGACCTTTTGCAATTAAACGCCTCGTAAGCGCTTCACCAAAACCTGCACTTGCACCCGTAATCAATACGTTCATCATTCATCCTTGTTATTAATAATCTATTATTAACGACTGCTATTAATAATAGATTGTTAATGGCAGTCGTAATGGTAGCCATCAATGCTTAATCATACTTTACAGCCGCTATTTATAGCCATCAGTTATATTAAATTTGCTTAGTACCGAAAATCTTATCACCAGCATCACCGAGACCAGGAATGATATAGCCGTGTTCATCCAAATGGCTGTCTAATGCCGCTGTATAAAGGGTCACGTCAGGATGCGCTTCATTGACTAAGCGCACACCTTCAGGCGCTGCGACCAATACCAATGCTTTAATGTTTTTACAGCCGTGTTTCTTTAGCATCTCAATAGTAGCAATCATTGAGCCACCAGTTGCAAGCATCGGATCAATGATAATCGCAGGACGCTTGTCCATATGACTAACGAATTTTTCAAAGAAAGGTACTGGCTCCAAGGTCTCTTCATCACGCTGTAAGCCCACAACAGATATTTTAGCCGTTGGGATTAAGTCGAGAACGCCATCCAACATGCCAATACCGGCGCGCAGAATCGGTACAATCGTCGCCGTCTTCCCAGTGATTTGCTCACCAGTAATATCACCACACCAGCCTTCCATTGGAAAAGTTTCAATCTCAAAGTCGCGGCTTGCTTCATAGGCCATCAAGCGTGCAAGCTCTTTGGTGAGCGTACGAAATTTATAAGTACTACAGTCTTTTTCACGCATGAGGCTGAGTTTATGGCGTACTAACGGATGATCAATTACGGTAATTTTTAAGTCACTCATGAGTAGTCTCTTAGTTTTGGTCTGATTCTTGGGCGTTATTTAATCTAATAAAATAAAAAATATAGGCATTTAGATAGACAATGGGCAAATAAATACATTGCGGCGCAGGGCTTTTAAATAAATTGTTTCATAATTATGTTCAACTTTATAACTATATAGCTATCTATAAAACCATCCATATCACTAACAAATCGTGCCTTGACTCTATCGGCTGAGCTTTTATAGTAATAAGAGACAAATTAACCAATCAATAATTATAAGTAGTGGTTCATAGCAAGCCTTATAACCATAAAATATAGCTATATTAAAGCCATTGTACTTTAAGCAATGTTTACGCTTGCTATGATACCAAAAAAACCACTTTTCTGATGAAGAATATCATGACCAAATCCCCATCGAATACTCACACAACGCTATCAAAACCTGCTAACGACTTTGTATGGCCACAAAATTTAGATACAGAAACAGCAAATATCGAAACGCATCCTTTCGGTCCCGTCCTACCACCTGATGCGACGGTCATGATGATGGGTAGTTTTCCACCCACTGCTGATAAATGGGCGATGAGATTCCACTATCCCAATTTTCAGAATGATATGTGGCGCATTTATGGCCGCGTGTTTTTCAATGATGCTGATTATTTTAGAGTAGGGGACGAGAAACGTTTTGATCCTGAGCGTATCCGCGCCTTTATGTTTGAGCGCGGTATTGCTTCTTGTCCCACAGTAGTACAAGCAATCCGCGAGACTGGCAATGCGTCTGATAAAAACCTAACGGTTGTGACGACTGTTGATTTAGATAGCATTTTGCCGCAAGTACCAAAGGTAAAATCATTATTCACCACAGGAGGCAAGGCAACAGAGGTGCTGCTCAACTTGCTTAATACCCCACCAGCTAAGTCCAAGTATCCTAAGACCAATCAAAGTATCGACTATCCTTACCAGTGGCATGACACTGAACAAAGTCATATTGCAGAGCAAGTTAACGACTTAACACTATATCGTCTACCCTCAACCTCGCGAGCGTACCCATTAGCCTTAGATAAAAAAGTCGAAGCCTACAAAGAGTTCTTTAAAAAGATGGGTAAGTTTTAAGTAGAGTATGAAATGTCGAGTAACGACCGATTAACTCTATTGAGTAACCATATAAAAGAAGAAGACAATTGATTAATAGGCTAAATTTAGTTAATCATAAGTAGGTGGTAATTCCAAGCTATTGATAACTATAACAGTATTAAAATAGTGATTAACATTGATTGAAAAACTTCCGAAACCCCTTGACCCTCTCCTCAAACTGCGTATAATACGCCCCTATCGGAACGAAGCTAAACTTATTAGGGCAAGTGATTGATCACTTAGTACTGAAGTTTAGCGAGATTGGCATTAGAGTTTACATTT
>NZ_NEXU01000073.1:0-14650 GCF_002224105.1 Psychrobacter sp. DAB_AL32B
ATATCTCCTCGTTAAAACCTGAAGATACTAAAGATTTAGTTAGAAGAATTGAATCTTCTTTAGAAGAAGCTTCCAAGCTCAACGAAAACATCAAAAGAATTGAGTACAACGACCGTAATGGTTTAGTTTTCTCAAAGAAATGGGCGCAAGAGATTATATTTGGTATTACTTCAAATGGTGACTTAAAGCTTAGTATTTTTCCTGGAAATACTAAAGCTCAAGGTTTAATTTTATTTGAAAAAGAGCCTGAATTTTATGAGTCTCTTAAAATTGAAAACATAGAATATCCAGTTGAAAAAAAGTTCTATATAGCATTCACTAGCTATCAAAAATACTTTGCTAGTATTAGTTTTACAGAAAAATATTTGAAAAAAAATTTATATACTAAGGAAAATTTTTCTAAGTTTACTGGAAGAAAAAAACGTGGTGAACAGTGGAAAGCTTTAGAGCAACTATTTAAGTCAAGTTTTAATAATGATTTTGATTGGCAAACTGAGTGTGGGTGGGAAGGAATCAATAAATCTGGGAAAAACCAATTCGATATCTCGTTCGGCTTTTATATTAGCATAACAATTCCATTTAAAAAGTTACAAGAACTTGATCAAGTCCATGACAATCTCAATAACCTTGTCAATTTGACTGAATACATATTTGAAGCTTTCAATAATGAGCTTTTAATAGAGTAGCTAATGATTGATGAAAGACATATTTAATATCACGTTTTTATAATTTAACAGCAAAAAAAAACACCCAACCAAGTTGAGTGTTTTTTTACTTCAGCTAAAGACTAAGTAGAGGATTATTCCCACTCAATCGTCGCAGGTGGCTTGCTCGATACATCATAAGTGACGCGTGATACTTCAGCAATTTCATTCATAATACGATTCGATACCGTCTCAATCAAATCATATGGCAGATGGGCAAAGCGCGCCGTCATAAAGTCTACGGTTTCAACGGCACGTAGTGCAATTACCCACGCATAGCGGCGACCATCACCGACCACACCGACCGATTTGATCGGTTGGAATACCGCAAATGCTTGCGCAGTCTTTTCATACCAGCCTGATTTTTCTAACTCTTCCATAAAGATAGCATCAGCAGAACGCAAGATATCAGCAAATTCTTTGGTTACTTCGCCTAAGATACGCACGCCTAAACCCGGTCCTGGGAACGGATGACGGTTAATCATTTTAGCCGGTAGACCAAGGGTGATACCGAGTTTACGCACTTCATCTTTAAACAAATCACGTAATGGCTCAACCAATTCAAAGGCCAAATCATCTGGCAAACCACCAACGTTATGATGGCTCTTAATCACATGCGCTTTACCTTGATGCGACTTCGCTGATTCGATAACGTCTGGGTAAATTGTTCCTTGGGCTAAGAATTCGATGACTTTGCCATCGCTTTGCTCGCTGACTTCACGCGCACTATTGGCAAAGACGTCGATAAAGGTTTTACCAATGATTTTACGTTTAGCCTCAGGATCAGACTCACCAGCCAATGCGGTTAGGAATAACTCTTCGGCATCGACACGAATGACTTTTACACCCATGTTTTCAGCGAATACTTGCATCACTTGATCGCCTTCGTGCAGACGCAACAGACCAGTATCGACAAATACACAAGTCAACTGATCACCAATCGCTTTATGCAATAATGCGGCAACGACTGAGCTATCTACACCACCTGATAAACCAAGCAATACTTGTTTATCACCGATTTTCTTTTGCAATTGTTCGATACGCATATCGATGATGTTATCAGGCGTCCAGCTACCAGCGCAGTCACAAATCTGATGGACAAAACGACCTAATAACGCCTCACCCTGCGCGGTATGGGTGACTTCAGGATGGAACTGTAGACCATAATAATGGCGCGAATCGTCTGCCATAATTGCAATCGGGCAGCTTGGCGTACTGGCAACGATATCAAAACCTTCAGGCGCTTCAATGACTTTATCGCCATGACTCATCCACACATTGAGCTTACCAGCAGCGTCTTCGATTCCGTTTATTAATTCAGATTTGCCATCGATATTGATAGTCGATGCGCCAAATTCATGGATATCACTGGCGTGGACTTTACCACCGAAGCGCTCTGCCATTGCTTGCATACCGTAGCAGATACCAAGTACGGGTACGCCTAAGTCAAAGACGGCATCGTTAATGCGCGGGCTATTTTCTGCATGCACACTCTCAGGGCCACCGGATAGGATGATGCCTTTTGCGCCAAAATCAGCGATACGCTGGGTGTCGATATCAAACGGGAACATCTCACAGAATACGCCTGAATCGCGTACACGGCGGGCGATTAATTGACTATATTGTGAGCCAAAATCGAGAATTAAAATGCGGTCTTCTTTGATAGTAGGTATTGCAGGAGTGGCAGCGGCAGTGGTCATAAATCGATGTCCATCAAGAAAAAATTAGTGGCCTATTTTAACAAGTTTCCGCACGATGATGGCGATTAGATGGTTAATTATTCATGATAATTCACAGTTCTTGATAGTTGTTAATGGATAGTGATGGTTATTAACAGATATTAGCGATTATTTGAATGTTCGGAAGCTAAGCGTACAAAACAAGAGGTGATAAGGTTGATAATAAATAAGCGGCTTGATTAGATATTTTTTTAATAAGTTACTAAACGATGACGGTGGTAATATTTTTATTATTCACAAAATCCTATAAATCTTTATTATACAAATGACGAGTCTATATAAAATTTTAGTTTATATTGTGCTATGCTCGAACGATAAATACTTTATTTTTAAGTCTGTATATTTAGTATAAGACCTTAATATCGTATATTTTTTTATGATGACTCTTAGCCAATTATCAGTAGTCAAATTGACTCACCATTATCTAAACCCTTAATTATAATAAACAGTCATAACAAATCGACAGGTATGTCCCTATGAGCAAAATCAAATCTCTTATTCGTAAAACCACTACGCCTGCCAATACCAACAATCCTATATTAGATAACGTCTCAAAAAGTGATGCGCCCATTAACATGACCGCCAACACGCCGATAGAGCAAACGCGCTGGAATGGCTGGGGCAATATTAATATTAATAAAAAAGTCTCAGCACATGGGGCGAAATTAATCAAATCACATATTGGCAAAACCAAAAAACTATCGTCTGTGAGCTTACAACAGGTACTCAAAACTGTACCCAAATCGCGCCTACCCGCTGCCATTACTGAGCTGGATATGGTGTCTATTAATCAAGAAGATAGACTTAGACATGCACGTGGACAGAGCTTTCCTGACTGGATAGCCATGCATGGCGGCGACTTTGAGGTCTTCCCTGATGGTGTCGCTTTTCCTGAATCGACCGCTGATGTCGAAACCTTATTGAAACTGGCTCACGACCACGACCTTATTGTTATTCCTTTTGGCGGCGGTACCTCAGTCGCTGGTCATATCAATCCGCAAAAGGGTTCACGCCCTGTATTAACCATTGCCATGAGCAAGATGGCTCAGCTTATTGATTTAGATAACGAGAGCCAAATCGCCACCTTTGGTGCTGGTACGCAAGGACCAGCCGTCGAAGCACAATTGGACGAGCACGGCTACCGTTTGGGGCATTATCCGCAGTCTTGGGAGCTATCGACACTTGGCGGTTGGATTGCTGCACGCTCTAGTGGTCAGCAGTCGTTAGGCTATGGACGTATCGAGCAGATGTTTGCTGGTGGCACTTTGGTGACGCCGCAAGGGGTGCTCAATATTGCTGATATTCCAGCGTCAGCGGCAGGGCCTGATCTGCGTGAGATGATGATGGGCACGGAAGGTCGCGCCGGTATTTTTACTGAAGTCAAAATGCGCGTGCAGCCGCAACCTGAAGAAGAGCTGTTTAAAGTCGCATTTCTGCCTAACTGGGAAGCAGGTAAGGAAGTGCTCAGACAAGCGGTGCAGAGTAATATTCGCCTGTCGATGCTACGTTTGAGTAATGCGGTCGAGACTGACGCTCACTTGCATTTAGGTACGAAGCCTAGTCAGTTTTTAGCGATTAATACCTATCTAAAAGCGCGCGGACTCAGCTCAGAAAAAGTCATGCTTACTTATGGGCTTTCAGGTGACAAAGCACAGAATAAACTGGCGCTGACGCAGTTTAATAAGCTATTAAAACAGCAAGGTAGTGTCACTGGCAAAATAACCGATATTATGGGTAGTGTGTGGGCACATGGACGCTTTAAATTCCCTTATTTACGCGGGACACTGTGGGAAAAGGGCATCATGGTCGATACCTTTGAGACCGCAACCAATTGGAATAACATCGACGCGCAAATGCAGCAGATGCAAGAAGCCGTACAGACTGCTTTGAGCGATGAAGGTGAAAACGTCATGGCCTTTACCCATATCTCGCATGTTTATAAGCAAGGTGCGAGTCTTTATACCACTTACTTCTTTAGAGCGGCAAAAGATCATGCTATCACCTTAAGCCGCTGGCAGAAAATCAAACATGCTGCCAGCTCAAGTCTGGCTAATGGTACAGCGACGATATCGCATCAGCATGGTGTTGGTCGTGACCATGCGCCTTACCTCGCTGCCGAAAAAGGTAAGCTAGGTATTCAGGTGACCAGCGATATGCTCAAAAGCTTAGATCCTGAACAGCGTATGAATCCGGGTGTTTTGCTTAAAAATTAATTCTAGTTAATAATGGATTTCAAAGTCAGGGCTTATTTGCAGTCTTAGCTTAGGTATGTTTAATTTAATATAAGCGCTATACAGCGCGGCTAATATTAATTTTGCGCAGCCTCTGTCGGCGTAGGCACAGCACGCAAGGAAAATTAATATCAGTCGCGCATCATAATAAAACGCAACTATTTTTTCAAAAGACGACTTTAAATTAAACAATTTAGATAATCTACTTAGCTGAAATTAAATAACCATTAAAATGAGTCTTCTATGAACCAAGCTAAGCCCTATCAGCAACGCCAACAAGCATTAGCGCCTTTAGCACGCTCAGAACCTTGGGATATGCTCATCATCGGTGGCGGTATTACTGGTGCTGGGATTGCTCGTGAAGCAGCAAGGCGCGGCTTAGCGGTATTGTTAATTGAGCAAAAAGACTTTGCTTGGGGCACGTCTAGCCGCTCTAGCAAAATGGTACATGGCGGGCTGCGCTATATTGCTTCAGGTGATTATAAAACGACCTTACTTAGCGTCCGTGAACGTGAGCGCATGCTCAATGAGGCTAGCGGCTTGGTTAACGAAATGCATTACGTTATGCCACATTATAAAGGCAAGTTTCCACCGCCATGGATATTCAATACCTTGCTACGCGTCTACGATGGCTTGGCGGGCAAGCGCTACTCTAAATACTTTAAAAAAGATGCTTTTTTAAGTTTAAATCCTGGTATCAAGCAAGAGAAGTTTTTGGGTGCCAGCCAGTTTAGTGACGCGGTAACCGATGACTCACGCCTTGTGATGCGTGTGCTAGATGAAGCTATTCATGACGGTGCGTGCGCAATTAATTACCTTAAAGCCGAATCATTAATTACCAATGAGCAAGGCTTGGTAGTGGGCGCTACTCTAAAAGATACCGCATCTGATGATAGCAATCATACTTACGATATTCACGCCAAAGTAGTCGTTAGCGCGACTGGGGCTTGGGCTGATACCTTACGGATACAAGCTAGTAAACAAACAGAACAGAGCTTTCATAAGCAAATCCGTCCGTCTCGTGGCAGTCATTTGGTGGTCAGTCAAGAGCGCTTACCGTTGCAGCAAGCCTATACTTTTTTGCATCCTGTCGATAAAAGAGCGGTTTTTGTTTTCCCTTGGGAGAACCGTACCGTCCTTGGCACAACCGATTTGGATCATCCAACCTTAGACGATAACGAAGTCGGTATCACTAATGAAGAGGTAGATTATTTATTAGTGGCAACCAATAATCTCTTTGATCATGCTAATCTGAATCGAGAGGATGTTATTAGTACATGGGCAGGCGTGCGTCCACTTATCTCAGAAGGTGGCGATGGCAAGCGCGTCAGTCCGAGTAAAGAAAAGCGCGACCATAGCGTTTGGCTCGATAATAATTTAGTGACCGTCAGTGGCGGTAAGCTAACGACTTTTCGCCTCATTGCCCTTGATGTGCTTAAGGTTTGCCAAAAAGTGCTAGAGCTAGATGGCACGAGTATTCAAAATAGTAATACACCATATAGCAGTCAAGTTTTTAGCCAGCAAACCCCAACCAACCCTAAATTTATCACCTTACCAAAACCCCTACAACAACGCTTGCAAGGGTTTTATGGCCGACAGCTCGATACTTTATTAGAGCTGGCGCATGACGATGACTTGGCTTATGTGACTGACAGCAATACCATTTGGGCGGAAATCCGCTTTGCTGCTCACTACGAGCAAGTCATTCATTTGGACGATTTGCTACTGCGACGCACCCGCTTAGGATTAATACTGCCGCATGGCGCGATGACGCCGTTGATCAGTAATAGGCTCAAACAAATATGTCAGCAGGAGCTGGGCTGGGACGAGCAAAAATGGCAGCAAGAAGTTGAACGTTATCAACAGTTGTGGCAACGCTACTATTACCTGCCTGCGGCTTAGCGTTTTTTTATAGGATATTAATAGGTAAGTACTACTGGGGTGCTTACTTTGAAAATATAAGTTCCGTAGCCCCTGTCTGCGTAGGCACAGCAAGCAAGGAAAACTTATAGCAGTAGCACACTATAATCATAGTATTTTTATTGAGCTATATATCTATTTTCACATAGTAAAGGACGACTATGACCAACAACTTTGATGCCCCTATTTATTTCTTAGCCATCGACAATGGCACGCAAAGTGTTAGAGCTCTTATCTTTGATCAATTTGGCACCGAGATTGCCAAAGCCCGCGTCCCTATCGAGCCATATTTTTCAACTGAGCCCAATTTTGCTGAGCAACATGCCGACTACTATTGGCAAAAATTAAGCGAGGCTTGCCAGCAATTATGGCAAACCTGCGATATTACGCCAGCGCAAATCGCCGGTGTCAGTCTCGCTACTCAGCGCTATACTATGATCTGTTTGGATAAAGATAAACAACCGCTACGCCCAGCTATTGTATGGATGGATTTGCGCCGAGGAGAGACCAATGATTTAGGCTTTCTTAATCCACTCACAAAAGTAATCGGCATGGGCGAGCTGGTCAATGAAGCGCAGCAAAAAGCACGCTGTAATTGGCTTGCCTATCATGAACCAGAGATTTGGGCAAAGACCGCTCACTACGTCAATCTATCAGCGTACTTAACCTATCAGCTTACAGGCGAGTTGATAGATTCCAGCGGTCACGCCCTAGGTTACCTACCTTACGATTACAAGGCGCAAGCTTGGCTAAAAGCTAAGGATCTCAAATGGCGATTATTTAGCTGTCGACCTGAGCAGATGCCTAAAATTGTGCCGCCGGGACAACCTTTCGGTAGCATTACTTCCAAAGCAGCTAAAGCCACAGGTATTCTTGCAGGCACGCCAATGATTGCTGCTGCCAGCGATAAGGCTTGTGAAGCGTTGGGTTCCGCTGGACTCGCCGCCGACACCGCTTGCTTAAGCTTTGGCACCACCGCGACCGTCAATACTACATCGAGCAATTATGTTGAAATACTTAAGCATATGCCCGCTTATACCGCCGCCGCACCCAATTACTATAACCATGAATATATGATTTATCGCGGCTTTTGGATGGTTAGCTGGTTTAAAGAGCAGTTTGCTCAATATGAAGAGCAACTAGCAAAAACGCAGGGTATCGATACCGAAAAACTCCTCGATCAAGCAGTCAAAGATATTCCGGCAGGCTGTATGGGACTGATGATGCAGCCATATTGGTCGCCCGGCGTTCGTCATCCAGGTCTTGAAGGCAAAGGCGCGCTTATTGGCTTTGGCGATGTGCATACGCGAGCGCATGTTTACCGCGCGATTTTGGAAGGGCTTGCTTATGAGCTTAAACTTGGTTTTGATACCATTGAAAAACGCACGGGCAAACCCATCAAACACTTACGCGTTTCTGGTGGTGGCTCCCAAAGTGACTCTGCCATGCAGCTTACTGCCGATATCTTTGGCATGCCCGCCTATCGCCCGCATACTTATGAAGCTTCTGGATTAGGCGCTGCCATCAACTGCGCGGTAGGTCTTGGCGTCTATCCTGACCATTTAACCGCCACTAAGGCGATGGTGCATTTGGGCGATGAATTCCTGCCTATTGACGCCAACGTCCAGCTCTATAAACGCTTATATAATGAAGTCTACCTGAAAATGTATGAGCGCTTAAAACCTTTATATCAAAGCATTCAAGATATCACTGGTTATCCAGCTAAGTAATCCAAACCTTGCACTCCACTCATTACGGCTGTTATAAGATTAAAATAATAACAACGGGGATTACTTAATGACCATGACATCAAAGCCTGAGCTTAAAAACACCCAAGATTACGTTCTAATCAAGTCTGATATTGACAGCATTCCTGAAACCAGACACGTGCACCAATTTAACGAGCAAGCTATTCGCCATACGGTCTCATTGAGCGACATCGTTGGGTTAACCAAATTTGGTTTGCATCTCGTACGCGTTGAATCAGGTGATGAGACGACCCAACATCACTATCATGAAGAATCGGACGAGTTCATTTATATGCTATCAGGTAAGCTTACGCTACGTTATGGCGATGACACTTATTTATTAAATACTGGTGATTTCGTCGGCTTCCCAGCACATGGAGCGGCGCATTCTATGCGTAACGACAGCGATAGCGATGCCGTCTATCTTATGGGCGGTAGCAGACCACCCATTGATATCACCAACTATCCAGACATTGAGCGCAAAATGTACAATATTCATGGCAAAAAGGAATTTATCGATTTAGACAATTTGGGTCAAGTAAACCCTTAAAACAAGCAAATCTCATCTCATTTTATAAGGGTTGGCGTATATCACTTAAGGCGGTATGCATGCGATTTAAGCCTTCTATCAATATCGTTTTAGGACATGCCACATTGAGTCGCATTTTCAAATGTCCCTCATTACCATATTTGATGCCCGCACTAAGCTCAACTTTAGCATCTCTAAGCGCGTCATAGAGCATTTGATCGTCTTGGGCATAGGCCGAGCAATCCAGCCATATTAGATAAGATGCTTCTGGGCGCATAACCTTTATTTTAGGTAGATGCTGAGCTAAATATTGCAGGGTTAATTCAATATTGGCTTCGATATAAGCAAGCGCCTGTGCCAACCACTCACCACCTTGCTCATAAGCACTACGCATCGCCGCATAAGCAAATAAATTTAGCTCATGCTCGTCACTTAAGCGCTGCTGCTGGTTAATTTTACTCAGTAATGCGCTATCTTTAGCAAAGATCATCGAACCTTTGATACCGGCAATATTAAAAGTTTTAGTCATCGAGGTCAGGCTCACCACTTTGTGCTCATAGCCTTTTGCTAATGTTAAAAAGGGAATGAATTTGTGACCACTCAAGGTTAAATCTTGATGAATCTCATCACTAACAATCGCCACATCATGCTTTTTACAAATTAAAATCAGTGCCTCAAGTTCATCTACTGTCCATACGCGCCCGCCAGGATTATGCGGATTACACAGTAAATAAAGCTTTACCTTATGCTCGACAATCTTAGCTTCGATATCAGCTAAATCCAGATGATACTGTCCCTCAACTTCTTTCAATGCAGAAGTCACAAGCTTACGATTATTGTCCAAAACCTTGGTCATAAAAGGTGTATAAATAGGATCATTGATGAGTACCGCATCCCCTGTCTCGGTAAATACCTTCATCATCAGCACCAAACTTGGCACCACACCCGGAGAAAATAGAATATCCTGCTGATCCAGCCACAAGTCATAACGACTGCCATGCCACTGAATAATTGCTTGGTACAAAGGCTCAGTCGGCACGGTGTAACCCAATATGCCATGCTGTGTTACTTGCTCAATCGCCGCTAAAATAGGCTGGGCAGTCTTAAAGTCCATATCTGCGACCCATAGCGGAATGGTGTCATCGGTATAATGCCATTTGAGCGACCCTGTATGTCGTCTGTCTATTATTTCATCAAAGTTGTACAACACCGTATTCTCCTGATTTAGAAAAAAATAATGCTTTAGGGTACAACATGAATAGCGTCATCGCCAATCGCTTTATGAACTTTGCATAGATGCGTTATAAGATTAACGCTAGAAGATTGATGTTGTGAAATACTAGAAAGGGGATTTAACGGTTTGATTAGAGTTGAGTGTATGAGTAGCCAATCCTGCCATCCGCTGTTATCTGCTTATCTAGGTGTGAGGATGGATCAAGCGAAGTACTGCTTCGCCCTGACGCAAGAGAAAATCTACGATTTTCTGTGGCTACGGTTTGGGTCATTCCTGTTTGGTCACGAGACTGTCCCAAAACCTAGCCTTCGCAACACGCCTATTCAAGCAGGATAGCCTTAAGAAACTCTCATTTAAGAGAGTTTCACTTGCAAGCCTAAAATTGCAGTGCAATTTTTTTACGGCTCTCATATCAGGGCTAAAACGCACCTTCGTGGCAAATTAATATGTCATTAAGACTACATATAAACTCAACACTTAATCAAAAATAAAACTTTCAACATCGTCTAAATTATTATTTCTATTGGTCAGAATTAAGTCCTTAATATACTCAATAAGCTCGAAACTCAACTTTCCATAACGCTCACCGCCCATACGGCAAACCAGATTTTTTTCAAAATCATTTAAATCTTCAACTACCAGCGATTTCTTGTCATTCAATACTAACTCGAAAAAATCTGTTTCTTCATAAGAGTAGTCATGAGAGTGATACTTATCGTTCAAATCATTAAGGTGTTGTTGACAATCGTATTTCCGAACCAAGTAATTAAGAAAATAAGAGTTTTCGTTATATGAGAATCCTATTTCTTTTTTACCTCTATCACTAATTTCTTCAATCTTATCGAAGAATACTGACAGTAATTTCACTTTGCTATTTACAGCTACAACATCGTTAGGCTTTAAATTTATAATTCTATTAATTCTTGGAAGTATCCATTTGTCCTCTAATACCTCCTTGTTCATGGAAAATGCCATATCGACAACATTATCCGCATGATATCTTTCACATACACGTTCAAAAACTTGTTGTTTGAGTGCGTGATGTACTATGTGATATGCAGTGAAATATTCTTGAAATGAACGGTGTGTAAAGCAATAATTTAATCCATCTCGCATTAATAGAGGGACGTTATTCAATAGCTCTAACTTTAAATCCTTGTAACTGACTTCAGATTTCAAATGCACTAAACATTTTCTCAGCAATGTATTAATTTCATCTTCTGTTAACTCGAACATCTGTTTACTATATGTAAGTAAACTAAATAAAGCGAAGACATCTCTTAACTCATACATATCTAGATTGGTTGGACTTTTTCTTAGAAAGCCGTGTTTAGATACGTCATGCGTATTAAATAGTGCTTGATAAGCATGATCGTAAAAGATATACACTCTGTCAGGAATACTTCCAAACTGCTCATAAGTTACTAACATGATTGTCAGTAATAGAGGGTTACTAGAGAATCCTTCTTGCTTGTGAAAAAGCGTAGTTTCTAATGCTAATATAAACCTTTCTTTTACATCCTCATCGTAATCTAACTTTCTGATGACTTCTATTGCTTGAGATAAAATTAATGGTTGAATGTGAGCGACACTATATAGTGACCAATCAGAGAATAAATTGTACTCTGGTCTTGATGAAACTACGATAATAAGATTTGGGTACTTATCTGCTAAATTATTAATTTCTTTCGTGAATTTATTTTTTAAATCATGATTCACTTCGTCAAAACCATCTAAAAAGACTATAGTTCCCTCTCTATCAAGTAAATAATTTAAATTATCTTTATTAAATTTTTCGTTGTATATCGCTATATCTGTCCTAAGTGTGTCAAAAATAGAATCATTAGTCTCGTTCACTTTTCTAAGTTCTAGGAATAGAGGCAGTAGATTATTCTTGTTTTTTATTATACTTATAAACATACTTTTTAAAAGACAGGACTTTCCTGAACCTGCTGTAGCACTCACGACCACTTTCTTATGTTGTAGAAGCAACTCAAAGAAATTTTCCTGCGAGTAAAGCTTACTGCCCAATGAGATATATTGTGCAACATAAATTTCATCCAGATCAACAACTTGTGAAGAAAAGAACGCCATTTTGACTTTAGAGAGATTTACTAGTTTAGCTTTTAGATAGTCATTTAAAGCAAAATTATATTTAGTAGCAAACTTTTGATAATCTTTGTCAAAAAAATTAGTAATAAATTGACTAGTATCTATAACGAGATCTTTAATTTCTTTGACGCTTCCTGTAGTTTCCATACCCATAATAATCAACTTATCCAATTTTAGTTTCATTACCAAAAGCTAGCTATATTTTACCTTACTACCGCCCCTTAAACTCCGCTTCCCTTCTCTCAACCATCGCCATAGCACCCTCTTTCGCGTCTTCTGAATGAAATAAATGTGGCAGATAGCCATGAATATTAGCTAGAGCTGCTTTTGCGCCATTACGGCTGGCATCTTGTGCTGAAGACAGTAATCCTTGCACACCAAGCGGTGCGGCTTTGCAAATCTCTTGGGCGATAGTTAGCGCGCGCTTATATTCTTCCCCATCTTCGACCACTTCACTAACTAAGTTAAGCCTATCAGCGGTTTGCGCATCGAACGGCTTACCAGTTAGTAAATACGGCATGGCTTTTTGCCAGCCAGCTGCCGCGACAAAGCGTACCGTCGCCCCGCCAAACGGCATGATACCGCGTTGGACTTCCATTTGCGCAAAGTTGCAGTTGCTACTGGCGATAACCACATCGCTATTGAGCATCAGCTCAATCCCAGCGGTAAAGCAAGTGCCTTGCACTGCAACAACAACTGGTTTGCTACGTAATTGTCCACCGATACCCCACGGGTCAATTTCGTGAGCAGCAAATTCAAACGCACCTTTATCCCATTTATCTTGTAGCTCCATCAAATCAAGACCGGCGGTAAAATGCTCACCATGGGCGAATATCAGCGCACAGCGGAGATTCGCATCATTTTCATATTTAGTAAGTGCCTCAGACAGTTGCTTAATCATATGACTATCAAAGGCATTGCGTTTATCAGCGCGATTGAGCCCGATTAGGCAGATGTAATTTTGAACGTCATAGGTAATGCGAGTGCCATTGCTAGTGTCATCGCTATTGTGGCTTTCCGTAGTCATAGTCTTATCCTTTTAGCTTTTATTATTGCGGTGTACGCAGTGTATAGAATACCCGCTTGATGTTAATTTGGCCTACTTTCAATATAGACACCCGAACCCTACAACGCAAGTATAGAAATAAACCAACGGTTCGCTTGGCATTGGTTATTCGCAGTGGATAAACAGATAGGTTGAGATGAAATCTGCTAAAATAGATCATTATATTCAAACATCAAAGCCCGATACTATGACCAGTAAGCCTATGAACCGTCGCCCGACCACCAATAATCACAGAAATCGCTCGCCTGAAACTGCCAAAAAACTTGGCCAACTGCATCCGCGTAATCCGCATCAAGGTCGCTATGATTTTGAAGTATTGACCCGTGCCTTACCTGAGCTTGCCAAGCATACCATTACCAATCCTAAAGGCGAGTCGACGATTAACTTCTCCGACAGTGCCGCCGTGCGCGTCCTTAATCAGGCGCTACTGGCTCATTATTATGGTGTGAAATTTTGGGATATTCCAGAAGGCTATCTATGTCCGCCGATACCGGGTCGCGCAGATTACATTCATTATATTGCCGACCTGCTCGCGCAGACCACGCATGTTAATAAAGATAATACGCCACCGACTGGCAAAGAAATCCACGCCCTTGATATTGGTACCGGTGCCAGTGCTATCTATCCCATTGTCGGTAGCCAAAGCTATGGCTGGCGCTTTACCGCCACCGATATTGACCCTATTTCGGTCAATACCGCAGCGCTTATCTGTGAAACCAATCCCAAGCTAAAAAGCGCGGTTAAAGTAAAGCTGCAACCTGAGCCTAAATTTATCTTTAAGAATATCATTGGTCGCCAAGACTATTTTGACGTGGTGGTATGTAACCCGCCGTTTCATGCCTCATTAGAAGAAGCGATGGAAGCCAATAGCCGTAAGCAGCATAATTTACAACGACATCGTGGTAAGAATGAGAACGAACAAATCAGTCGTAGCTCAACAAAATCTGGCAATGCGGCACAGAATCTAAACTTTGGTGGTCAGCACAAAGAGCTGTGGAGTGAAGGCGGCGAGATTGCTTTTTTAACTAAGATGATAAAAGAGAGTCAAGACTTTTCAGAGCATGTAGGCTGGTTTACCAGCTTAGTGTCCAAATCTGAAAACGTGAAGCCTTTGCAGTTATTATTAACGCAACTCGGTGTCGCCCAAATGCGTATCATTGAGATGAGTCAAGGTCAAAAGAACACCCGTATATTAGCTTGGCGCTTTAATACTGATGAAGAATAAGTAATAGTTAAAATGAGAAATTAATACAGTTACACGTGAAACATAGCCATTACTAAAAAAACACCGATATGGGATCCAAAGGAGTATGTTTTATTGGGAAAAACAGCATACACACCACCTTTAAGTAAAAAAAAAACAACAA
>NZ_NEXU01000074.1:0-48657 GCF_002224105.1 Psychrobacter sp. DAB_AL32B
GCGAGATTGCTTTTTGAACTAAGATTATAAAAGAGAGTCAAGACTTTTCAGAGCATGTATGCTGGTTTACCAGCTTAGTGTCCAAATCTGAAAACGTGAAGCCTTTGCAGTTATTATTAACGCAACTCGGTGTCGCCCAAATGCGTATCATTGAGATGAGTCAAGGTCAAAAGAACACCCGTATATTAGCTTGGCGCTTTAATACTGATGAAGAATAAGTAATAGTTAAAATTAGAAATTAATACAGTTTCACGTGAAACATAGCCCTTACTAAAAAAACACCGCTTTGGTATCCAAAGTGGTATTTTTTATGAGGAAAATAAGCTGAAACACTACCTTTAATTAACTAAAAAACATAACCTTCATCCCGATCGCGATCAGCACCACTCCTCCTAATATTTCAGCTTTATCCTCAAGCCACGTGCCAGAGTGCTTACCCAAATAAACACCGAACAGTCCAAACCCAGCAGTGGCTATTGCAATTATTAAACAAGCCAACCAGGCATTAATAGCCAGTAAGTTTAGAGTAAATCCTGCTGCCATCGCATCAATACTGGTCGCAATAGCGAGCGTCAACATCGTACGATGATTGATATATTCTTGCCTGTTGTTAGCATTCACAGCCCCACTATCAAAGCTTTGAATAGCCTCGTCTATCGTTTCTTGAACATCAGCACTCAAAGCTTCGTAGAGCATTTTTCCACCTAAAGCGAGTAGAATTATACCGCCAATCCATGGTGCAGCAGATGCCAACCAACCCAACATCACAGCACCCAGTAAATAGCCGATGAGCGGCATTACGCCCTGCGCGACACCAAAGTACAGCGCCGCATAAAATGCCAAACGTAGTATGTAAGGACGACTATGCTTTTGGGACTTAGCTCCCAGCCCAATCGCTACGGCAAACGCATCCATCGCCAGTGCAATGGCGAGTAAGATTACTTCAATCATTTATATTTCCACCGGTTAAAGCCATTCTTAAATTAAGTTCCACGTGAAACAAAAAAAGCCACCTTGCTAGCAAGATGACTTTATAGAATTAATAAGTTAATTTCAAATACTATATATCTAAATTAGAAACCGTCAGCGCATTTTCTTCAATAAAGATACGGCGCGGCTCGACATGATCACCCATCAAGCAGGTAAACATATGGTCAGCAGCGATAGCATCTTCAATCGTCACGCGTAGCATACGACGGTTTTCAGGATCCATGGTGGTATCCCAAAGCTGATCAGCGTTCATCTCGCCCAGCCCTTTATAGCGCTGAACAGCCAGACCGCGACGTGCCTCTAGCATCATCTGCTGCCATAGGTAATCAAAGTCACGTATTGGAATATCTTTATTAGTTCCTGAAGTACTTTCGCGGCGGATAAAGGCACTGTCGTCGAGCAAAGTATTCCACTCAGCGGATAGACGCAGTAGCTTGCTATACTCGCTTGAGTTGATAAAGCTGGCATCAAGCAGATAATGATGTGCTAGCTGATGCACATAAACCGTTATGCGTGGCAACCATTGCGCCTTCGTTGAGAGCACATCACCACTAGAAATAGACTCACCTTCAATGGCTAATTGTGGCTCTGGCTGTGGTTTCATTCCTAACAAGTCAGCAGTGACCGCATCCATAGTTGCAGATACGGGCGCATGGATATTAACCAATTCAATTTCAGGATTTAAATCACTACCGAAGTGATCAAGTTGGATCTGTAACGACTCTTTCCATGCTTCCATCGCTGACTTGTCATAGGTCATATCGGTGCTGAGCTTCGGCGTATGCGTCAATGCGTCGAGTAATACCGCAGGATAACGAATTTGCAAACGCGCTTTGATTAATTGCGTTTGATTATAATCGTTCAGCAACGTCTCAAGCGCCTGTCCAGTAATCGCTGGCGCATCAGCACTAACATGTAGCTTAGTATTATCAATCGTTGACGATAATAAGTAGGCTTTTAGCGCTTCATCGTCTTTTAGGTACAGCTCTTGACGACCTTTTTTCACTTTATAAAGTGGTGGCTGGGCGATATAAATATAACCACGCTCAATCAGCTCCGGCGTTTGACGGAAGAAGAAAGTTAATAGCAAAGTACGAATATGCGAACCGTCAACGTCCGCATCGGTCATTATAATAATTTTATGATAACGTACTTTATCAGGGTTATATTCATCAGGACCAATACCACAACCAAGCGCGGTAATTAGGTTACCGACTTCAGCAGACGATAGCATCTTATCAAAACGCGCGCGCTCAACGTTTAAGATTTTACCTTTTAATGGTAAAATTGCCTGCGTTTTACGGCTACGACCTTGCTTGGCTGAACCACCAGCAGAGTCCCCTTCCACAATATATAGCTCTGACAATGCCGGATCTTTTTCTTGGCAATCCGCCAACTTACCCGGTAAACCTGCGATATCTAGAGTAGTCTTACGGCGAGTCATCTCACGCGCTTTACGAGCCGCATCACGAGCACGCGCGGCATCAATAATTTTACCGGCAATCAATTTACCAGCGCTGGGATTCTCTTGCAGATAATCATTAAACTTATCATGCATTGCTGATTCGACCGCTGATTTTACTTCGCTTGATACCAGCTTATCTTTAGTTTGACTCGAAAACTTAGGATCAGGAACTTTAACGGATACAATAGCTGTTAAACCTTCACGAGCATCATCACCAGTCGCAACCACTTTCTCTTTTTTGAAGAGGTTTTCACGGTCCATATAGGTATTCAAACAACGCGTTAACGCTGAGCGAAAGCCTGATAAATGCGTGCCGCCATCCCTTTGCGGAATATTATTGGTAAAGCACAGCACTTTTTCGTTATAAGTATCCGTCCACTGTAGGGCAACCTCGACACTGATACCGTCATCTTGATTACTGATGAAATGAAATACATCGTTGACGCCATCTTTACCAGCATTGATGTAGCTAACAAATTCAGACAATCCACCTTTATGCTCAAACTCATGACGCTTATCAATACGCTCATCAGTTAGTACAATACGTACACCTGAGTTTAAAAATGACAGCTCACGTAAACGCTTGGCTAAAATATCATACTCAAAGGTAGTGCCCGTAAACACATCATGACTAGGATAAAAACGGATTTGCGTACCCGTTTGATCTGTCGCTTCCATCTGCTGGATATCGCTATCCGGCACACCATCGGTATAAGTCTGATTATAATGATAGCCTTCGCGCCAGATATTCATCTCAAGCTTTTTAGATAAGGCGTTAACAACCGAAACACCGACGCCATGTAAACCGCCAGATACTTTATAACTGTTGTCATCAAACTTACCACCAGCATGCAGTACCGTCATAATGACCTGTGCTGCAGACACACCCTCTTCTGGATGAATATCCACAGGAACGCCGCGACCATTATCCATGACGCTCACAGATTCATCTTCGTGAATGATGATATCAATCTGGTCACAATGACCGGCAAGCGCTTCATCGATAGAGTTATCCACCACCTCAAAAACCATATGATGCAAGCCGGTACCATCATCGGTATCACCGATATACATACCAGGACGCACGCGCACCGCTTCTAGTCCGCGCAGTACACGAATATCTTTCGAGCTATAATCAGAGGGTGATGCTTCAGGGGCGACAGCGGCGGCAATAGTCTCAACTACGCTGTCTGACGTTAGTTGCTGGTGGTCGGTAGGTAATGAATCACTCATGTGCATTCCTTAATCTAGCCATTATCAGCTGCGTACCATCAATCATCACCACAGTGGCAATACTTGATGATGCTATCTTAGCTATCGTTTTTATAGTTAAATTCTGCTATTAGTGTGGTTGACCTAAGATTTCCAACAGTTGAAATACGGGCGAAAACCAGTTCTAAATAATACAGACTTAGTATTATTTATAAAACAATCATTGCCAGTATTTTCAACCTTAAACACACTTTGAAGAATAATATTAAACAGTTATTTATCAAAGACTTAAATACGTCCAATCAGTAATAAATATTTATATAAAACAGTAAGACAGCTTGCTGAGAATAGAACAAAAATAAAGCCCTATTTTAGCATTTTTCTGCTTGTAAGTCACTGTTTACTGGTAGTTTTATCAGTTCTAGAAGGTTGGGTGAATCGAGGAAGTTGAGCGTGGATTTGAATATAATTTATAGCAAGTTATAAAAGAAGCTAGGCACTTAAAAATATCAATAACCATTAAATTATTTAAGGATAATTAAGTCAATTGAAAATTATTGAGTAAGTAAAATATCACCTTGTTTCATGTGAAACACTTTAGGCTCTGACCAATATTCATTTATCAGTGGCAAGATACTGTCGGTCAGACTGCTCATAAACACCTGACACGGTAGCTGCGCCAAGGTAGACAGTAAAATATCTATCGCTCTCTCATCAAGCTCTGCAGTAATATCATCTAACAGTACCACTGGTGTAGCGTTTAGCTTAGCGTCACTGCTAGATAGCTCACTATTATTTTTAACGTTAAGCAACAATGGCAACTGCGATAAGCGTAATGCGGTAATTAACAGCTTTTTTTCACCACGCGACAATACGTTAGCCGCCTGCTCTTTTAGAACTGGCAATTTAACACTTACATCGGCTGCCGAGATGGTACTGATAGTTGGGTGTTCATTATTCATTGCTACTGGATCGCTAGATCGCCAATGCACATGAATGTCAGCGCGATGGTTACCGATACGGGTATAACCGAGCTGTAAATCCTGCTCTAAACGCTCGTTAAGCTGTATATCGAGTGCTATACCAGTATCGTAACCTGCATTGTAGCTTAAGCTTAATTGCTGCGCATAGGATGGCAGTAACTGAGTAATACTCTCAGAAAAATAAGGCTGCCACGCTTCAAATATAGATTCACGATAATGATGAATCAAGGCTGCATGATTGCTAAGCCCTTTATCCCATGACTTTAGCTCAGCAAGCTGAACTTGACTAAGATGCCGCCTCTGTTTTAGCAAACTATTGCGCTGTTTTAGCAGGCGTTGATAAGCAAGCCATTGCGGGTGGAAGCCTTGTTTCATGTGAAACACCAACCAATCTAACAACTGCCGACGACTGGCACTACCCTGCTCTAGCATGTCCATCGTCGATGGATCTATGAGTAATGTTGGCAGCTGCTCAGTTAAGATACTCTGGTTATAAACAGTGGTTTGATTGAGACGTAAAATCGTCGTAGCATCCGCTTGCTTTTGGATAGCCAATGTACTGCTATCGCTGAGTTTGGCATGCACGGTTGCTGTGTTTTGATGGTGCTGAATATAGCGTTTAGGCTGATTATGGCGGAAACTCTTGCCTCTTGATAGCAAGAATATCGCTTCAAGTAGCGAGGTTTTACCGCTGCCATTAGCGCCGATAATAACGTTGCAAGCAGCAGACGCTAGATTGACTTGCGTTAAATTACGCAGGTGTGAGATTTGTAGACGTTCAATCATAATACCGATAGCCGCCTATAAAAATCAATGATAATTAACAAACATAAGTTTAATATAATATCTAGGTGTGGGAAGTTAAACTTAAAGCCTAACCACCCAATATTTTTGAATAACAAACTAGATACGCATTGGCATAATCACGTACTGATGGAATTCATCATTTAACTGATTGACCAATACCGACGCATTTGATTGGCTCATATGCATTTGTAAGTCACCTTGGATGACACCTAGCACGTCTTGTAAATAGGCGGCATTAAATGACAGCTCCATTGGTTCACCTTGATACTTGGCTTGTATCATCTCAACCGCTTCATCTTGCTCAGCATTATTGGCACGTACTTCTACCATGCCATCGCTTGCAAAATTAAATACCACCCCGCGAGATTTTTCATTACTCAAAATCGCGACGCGGCGCAGCACATCCATCATTTTTTCTTGATTGAATAAAGCCAGCTTATCGGTATTGCTAGGCATCACACGGCGATAATCAGGGAATTTACCATCGATTAAACGCGCGGTAAAAGTCACCATAAGATTTTGACTGACCTGCCCTACACTATCTACATCACCAAACGGCAAACTGACTTGCAAAAACTCACGACCGAAACTTAACGTGACTGCGTTATCCTGATCGCCAAGCATTTTACCTAGCTCAGAAGCTAGACGTTCAAGCTCGATCACAGCTTTACGTGGCAGAATAGCCTGCATATTCAAATCCGCACTGACGTCGATAACGCTACGTGCTAATGCCAGTCTATGTCCATCGGTCGCAACCGTCGTTAGCTGCTGCTGCGATACGTCAAATAGCATACCCGTCAGATAATATCGTACATCTTGAATCGCCATCGCAAACTGCGTCTTATGAATCAAATCCGTAAGACGACTACGATTGATGGTCAAAGGGGTAATATTTTCAGGATTTCCCAAGCTTGGATAATCTTCGCTGGGCAATGTGCCCAAGGTAAAGCGGCTTTTGCCACTGGTTAATAAGCAGCGCTCGTTTTCTTGAGTGGCAAGATTGATTTGTGCTTGAGCTGGTAATGATTTACAAATATCTCTTAGTTTTGTCGCCGGCAACGTCGTTGTACCTGCTTGAACACAAGCACCGGCAGGCAATTTCAACGTCGATGTCAGCTCTACTTCTAAATCAGACGCTGTCAAAACAAGCTCTGACTCAGATAATTGCAACTTGATATTACCCAAGATAACCATATTGTGGCGTTTATCCGCAGCCTTGGCGATCAAGTTTATGGCTTTTAGTAACGACTCTCGATTAATCGATAATTGCATGCTTAGTTACTCTTATTTAAATGATTCTTTTTATAAAAATATAAAATAATGGCTTAATAATACCTTGTCTACTGACGATAATCCATTAGCTGTCTGTGTACGCTTATTTTCAATATTATAAACCATATCTATCTACTAAAATATAGTGATAGCAAAGCCTTCTAACCCGCTTGCAACATCAGTGCTAGCGTTTTGTAATCCTTGTCAAACGCTGGATCTGCTGCTCGCAGCTCATTAACCTTATCGCAAGCATGCATCACTGTCGTATGGTCGCGTCCACCAAAGGATTGTCCAATCTCAGGAAAGCTATCGCTAGTCAACTCTCGTGATAGCGCCATCGCTATTTGGCGTGGTCTAGCAATACTGCGCGTACGTTTGCGTCCCAGCATATCTTTAATGGTCACATCATAATATTCAGCGACCACTTTACGAATATTATCCATATTAACGGCTTGTACGCGCATTGCAACGATGTCTTTTAGCGCATATTGCACCATTTCAAGGGTAATAGGTGCACCGGTTAAGTTAGCATTAGCAAATACTTGGTTCAATGCACCTTCTAAACGCCTCACGTTAGAGACAACGTTTTGAGCGATGAATAATGCACATTCTTTAGGAAGACTCATGCCATAAGATGCTGCTTTTCTCTGGAGAATTTGTACGCGTGTATCAATCTCAGGTGGATCAACAGCAACCGTTAAACCCCAAGAAAAACGTGATCTAAAGCGTTCGTCAAACTCAGTCATCTGTGATGGATGCCGATCCGAAGCTAAAATCAGTTGTTTATCACCACTGGTAAAATCTGCAAACAATGTCAAAAACTCATTACTACTTTTAGTCTTTCCAGCCAATACGTGAATATCATCTACAATTAATAAATCCACTTTTTTTATTTTCTTTTTAAAATCTTCTATTTTATTATTTCTTAATGAATAAACTAATTGATTAATAAATTTTTCAGAAGTGAAATAATAAAAACTTTGATTGTTTTTTAAATAGCGATGGGCTACAGAATGCATTAAATGCGTTTTTCCCAAACCAGAAGGTCCATATATAAATAAAGGATTGTGACGATTTTTTGATTGACGTTTACCAAGCTCATAACACGCCTTGTAAGCCAGATTATTTGACTTACCAGTGACAAAGGTTTCAAAGGTAAAATCAGGATTTAGATAACTTAATGATTTCGCATCACCCGAGTCGACCAGCTCTGCGTGACGCATATTGGCATCGATATCTGCTTTGGCATTGTTATGATGGATGGTTTCAAACTTATGATCTGCAGTGGGAGAGGGGAGGTTATCTTCTGCAAATAGGGATCCTGATTGTGCCTGAACATCATCATTGGTATCACGGCCAGCATTATCGACACGGACGATAACTTCTTCTATATTGCCTTGGCTGTGCTTAGTAACCAGCTGCTGAATGTCCGCTAAATGGTTCTTTTTGATATATGTCACAAAATAATCATTGGGAGCAAGAATAATCAACGTGTTGGCTTCTTGATGAGCGGACAGTGGTCTTAACCACATAGTGAACACATTATCTTTGACGTGATAACGTAGGTCGTTTAGGCATTTATCCCAAATATTTGCTGTATCTATCATGAATATCACTAACCCTATAGTCTAATATATCAATATTTTTTATTGTAAAAACCAGTCAACTCATACCTGATAAAGCGTTGATGTTGACCTCAAAAGCTCTATTATAAGATTACTCAAAATCACACATCAGATAGGGGGCTAATCTAACACAAACGCCCTGTGGATAACACCTTGTTTTTTGTGGATAACACTGTGGATAGTTTTGTGGATAAGTTAATAAAGTAAGTTATCCATATTTCACCCACAGGTTATCCACAGGTTTACCCATAGCCTAGTATTTTGATAATAAAGAGAAAATCACACTTAACCCCAGAAAAAACAGCTCCCAATAACAACAACATCTATATATAATAATTAATTAATTATTATGGAACTCGACTCAAACTGTGGATAACTTCTGAAAAGTGATTGAAAACCACGGTTATATTTAATTCAACAAATAAGGTTTATAACCAGAATTCTACAGACAATGATTTAAAAACATCTTTTCTAAACCGTTCAAAATAGTATTTATTTAATTTTAAAACGATACAGTGCAACCGATATGCATTTCTGCAATATCTGTCACGTCTGGCAACAGCAAGCAAGAAAAATTGAAAGCAGTCGTACTTTGCTATAAAAACAGTTTAAATTAGTTTATTGACCAGAATGCGATGCAATGATATAATCCTCCGTTATTAGGAATTCAGTCCATTATTTTGATAGGTGAGTTATGAAACGTACATTCCAACCAAGCGTGATCAAGCGTAAGCGTACTCACGGTTTCCGTGCTCGTATGGCAACTAAAAAAGGCCGTCAGGTCTTAGCTCGTCGCCGCGCTAAAGGACGTCATCGTCTTACTGTATAATCAGTAAATTACGATGAACATGGCTTGTTGTGTTTCTATTATTTATAGATTGCGATAGTCAATCATCACAACTGACACTCAGCCATATATTAAAAGCGCCCACATCGGCGCTTTTTTTGTCTCTGCATTTTACCGTTATTTCTAATCCTGCTATTAGTTCTTATACTAGGTTGTACTATGTCCAATACTGTTTCAGCTACACCTACCTACCGCTTCACTAAAGAGCAGCGCTTGCTCACGCCTGCAGCCTTCCGTGAGGTATTCGATGCTCCTGAACGTAAACTTCATCAGAGTCACTTAATGGCCTTTGTGCGTACCAATACTCATGATAAACCACGAGTCGGCATGGCGATTACGAAGCGTAAAGTACCGACGGCAGTTGCGCGAAATTTAATCAAACGTCAAATACGTGAGCAGTTTCGAGTAAAGGCTATTAGTTTAGAAAACAAAGATATTGTTTTTATTGTTAAAAGTTCTATTAAAGATTTGACTAATAAAGAATTGAAAAATGAAATAAATAATATTTTTAAAAAAATAGAAAAAAAATAAAATGAATTTTATTTTAATAAAGTTAAATAAATTTTTTTATAAATTATTTTATAGTTTTATTGTTTTTTATCAAAAAATAATAAGTCCTATCTTACCTGCTCGTTGTCGATATTATCCAACTTGTTCAAATTATGGTAAGCAAGCTTTAGCTTGGCATGGTGTTTGGGTAGGTAGTTGGCTTTTATTAAAACGTCTTGGCAGCTGTCATCCTTTGGGCGGACATGGCATTGACTTTGTACCGCTACCTTTAGCTTCTTATACTTATCAATACGTATCTTGTGTTACGTCAGCTCATATCAAAGCTTATATCAAGGCTCAGGGTTTATACGTTTATCGAGATCATAAGAGCTATGTTTCTCGCCTAAACCATATGATGAAATTGACATAAAACTTAAGTTAGATTGAGCGTTTTAGGATATCTATCGAGTTACCCACAAGTTATCCACACTGTTGGTATCATTTAGAGTCGTTTTTTAGTAAAATGATGAACATTTTATGTGATTGACTGCTGACATTACCGCTAGCTATATGGGTTAATGCCGTGTGGTAGTCATAACACATGCCCTAGTTTTTTATTCCCTAATTTTTTAATCTAGGAAAGGTTTATGCAAAAGATATTTCGGGTGATGATCATCATTGCGATGTTAATCACCGCTTATCTGCTGATTTTGGCATGGCGTGATGATTATGCAGATGCCCCAGCTGTAGACACGGTGCCAGAAACTGCAACTTCAGTAGGAGCTGACATTCCTTCTACTAGCGGTGCAGCAGGTGATATTCCAGTACAGACGCTACCTGTCGATAACGGTACAGTTGATAATGGTACTGTGACCGCCACACCTGCTAAAGATGCAGGACTAATCACCGTCACTACTGATCGCTATGACATCAAAATCAACCCAGAAGGCGGTGACATCGTTTATGCTGCGCTAAAGCAGTATGATGCGACGCTCGATAGCGATAAGCCTTTTGTATTATTAGAAAATAATAGTAATCGCGTCTATGTCGCTCAGTCTGGTCTGATTGGTAAAGATGGTATTGATACGGCAGAAGGTCGCGCCAAATACAGTCATACCGCGAATAACTATGTGATGGAAAAAGGTCAGCAAAGGTTATCAGTACCGCTAACTTATCAAAAAGATGGCGTGACAATCACCAAGACCTTTACCTTTACGCAAGATAAATACCCTATTGATATCAGTTATCAGATTCAAAACGCCTCTACGAAAGCGTGGCAAGGGCAGATGTTTGCACAATTAAAACGTGATAACAGTAAAGACCCTGGTATGTCTGATAAAGGTGCGCTGAGTATGGCGACTTATTTGGGCGGCGCTTGGGGTACACCGGATGACCCGTATAATAAGCTAAAATTTGGTAAGTTTAACGATGGCGCGCTGACCACCACTAGCGATAAAGGTTGGGTTGGTATCGTGCAGCATTATTTCGTATCTGCATGGACGCCTGAAAACTTCACTGGTAAATTCTTTAGTCGCGAAACCGGTGATGATTATTTTATCGGCTTTAACAGTCAGCCTGTCAATGTGGGTCCAAATAAGCAAGTCACTTTAGATGCAACCTTGTATGCAGGTCCAAAGGTACAGTCTGAGCTTAAAGATGTAGCGGTAGGGCTAAATCAGACCGTCGATTATGGTTTGTTATGGCCAATATCGAAGATATTATTTGCAATCTTGGATGGTATTCATAAGGTTATCGGCAACTGGGGTTGGTCAATCATTCTTTTGACCATCTTAGTGAAGTTCGCATTGATGTGGTTCTCTAATAAGAGTTACTATTCAATGGCGAAGATGCGTGCTATCGCACCGCGTCTAGCAGCGTTAAAAGAAGAGCACGGCGACGATCGTATGAAGATGTCGCAAGAAATGATGGGCATCTATAAAGAAGAAAAAGTCAATCCAATGGCTGGTTGTTTGCCAATATTGATGCAGATGCCTATCTTCTTAGCGTTATATTGGGTTCTAGTTGAAAGTGTTGAGCTGCGTCATGCGCCGTGGATCTTATGGATTCAGGATTTATCAGCGATGGATCCGTGGTTCATTCTGCCGCTATTGATGGGTGCGTCGATGTTTATCCAACAGCAGCTTAATCCGCAGCCAGCTGATCCAATGCAAGCGAAAGTGATGAAGTTCTTACCGATTATCTTCACCGCTTTCATGCTGTTCTTCCCAGCAGGTTTGGTACTATACTGGACCGTGAATAACTTATTTAGTATGACGCATCAGTATATCGTTAATAAAAAAGTCGAAGAAGAGCAAAAACTTCGTACCGTTAAAGTACTGGATTAATCAGTAAATAAGCTTTCTTCTTATAAAGAACCATCGCTACGGCGGTGGTTTTTTTATACGACAAATACTTAGAGTTTTTTGAATTAAAGCTCTGTACTGCGAAAAAACATCCCAGCAGTGCTGTATCGTTTTTGACATCTTTAATAATAGCAACATACCACCCTTTAAAGTTTGCTTTGTCAGTGTGCGCCAAGCCGTCTATAATGGAACTTTTAGTTATTGAGAGTGATTGTGGATTCCCAAGAGATGGCGTTAGCCGCCCCTGATTCATCTAAAGATTCTGATTTGTCGAGCCTACCCACAATTGCTGCGATTGCAACACCACTGGGGCGTGGGGGTGTCGGGATTATTCGTCTGTCCGGTGCGCGTGCGTATGACATCGCCTGTGAGCTTACTGGTAAGTCTGCTTTCAAGCCACGTATGGCCAGTTTTTGTCGTTTTTATCAGGCTGATGGTACGGTCATTGATGAAGGTTTAGTGCTGTATTTTAAGGGTCCGCACTCGTTCACCGGTGAAGATGTCATCGAGCTGCAAGGGCATGGCGGCATGATTTTACAAAACCAGTTGTTAGCGCGAGCGTTCGAGCTGGGTGCAAAACAAGCAAACGCTGGAGAGTTCTCCTACCGTGCTTTTGATAATGATAAGTTAGATCTTGTGCAGGCAGAAGCCATCGCTGATGCTATTGATGCAACCAGCGCCGCCGCTGCCAGTAGTGCCATACGCTCGCTTAGCGGTGAGTTTTCACAAAAGATTAACCAGTTACTTGAGCAATTGATTCACTTGCGATTGCATGTTGAAGCGGCGATTGATTTTCCGGATGAAGAAGATGTTGATTTTTTATCCGATGGGGTTATACAAGATAAGCTTGAGCAAACACAAGAAAAAATACAGCACGTATTGGCAACGGCAAAGCAAGGGCAGCTATTGCGTGACGGTATTCATGTGGTACTGGCAGGCAGACCGAATGCCGGTAAATCAAGCTTACTTAATCGTCTGGCAGGTCAAGAGCGTGCTATCGTCACTGAGGTGGCGGGTACGACGCGCGATACCCTGCATGAAACTGTGGTGCTCAATGGTTTGACGCTACATTTGACTGATACGGCAGGCTTACGCGATACGGAAGATACGGTAGAACGTATTGGTATCGAGCGTGCGCGTACAGCGATTACCCAGGCTGATATATTGCTCTTGGTTTATGACGTCACCCGTGACCTTGAAGAAGAGAGTACGCCATTACAGTTGGCTGAGCAGCTATTTGGTGAGTTGCCAGAAGCCAAGCGCTTATTAATCATTGCCAATAAAAGCGATTTATTAAGCGGTCTGTCAAACGATGGTAGCAGTGAAAAAATGACTTCTGCTTCTCAGTTAGAAATTAATAAGCGAGATTACCAACAAGTTAATGTTTCATGTGAAACAGGTGCTGGTATTGATAACTTAGTCGAAACCTTGTGTGCTAAAGTAGGTTTCCATCCACCAGAAAATAGCTTAATCGCTCGTACTAGGCATTTAGATGCCTTAAGAAGAACCGCTGAGCATTTAGCAGAAGCTCATGAGCAGTTAACGGTTTTCAAAGCGGGGGAGTTAGTTGCTGAAAGCTTGCGCCAGGCCCAGCAAAGTTTGGCTGAGATTACTGGTGAATTCAGCGCAGACGATTTATTAGGTAAGATTTTTGGCAGCTTTTGTATTGGTAAGTAATTTGATGGTTTGTTATTAAAAGATGAGTTCCATTGATAAGTCTTTACATACAAACATTTGAAGTCATTAGCATCTCTTATTGTGCTTAATATTAAGACAAGGAAAGCCGTATGCATTGCCCTTATTGTAATGCGTCAGAGACAAAAGTAATCGACTCACGGCTTGCAGCTGAAGGTGCGCAAGTACGTCGCCGCCGCTCATGTAATAGCTGTCAAGAACGCTTTACTACCTTTGAGGTAGTCGAAGTGGTGATGCCGCGTATCATCAAATCAAGCGGTAAGATTGAACCTTATGATAATGACAAGCTGCGGCGCTCGATTTTATTACCACTGCAAAAACGCCCTATTACCATCGATGAGCAAGAGGGGATGATTAGCCGTATTGAAAAGCGCATACGGCAAATGGGTGAGCGTGAGGTTAGTAGTAAAGTCTTAGGTGAAATTATCATGAGCGAGCTTAAAATACTGGATGACGTCGCTTATGTGCGCTTTGCCAGTGTTTATCGTGACTTTCAGGATATCGACGCTTTTCATCAAGAAATTGCCAACATTCGCCCCATTGATAAATAAAGCATATAACCTTTCTTACTTAGGTTTTTTTCAAGCTTACCATGCTTATTTTATAAGATAAGCCTCTCAATAATAATGACCACCTATTTATTAAGTCCACCCTTATGCCAAACTTAAGCCACTCGCAATATGCAAAAGACCGCTACTTTATGATGCTTGCCGTTGAACAGGCAAAGTGTGGTTTGTATACCACAAGACCAAATCCTGCGGTAGGGTGTGTGATTGTCCAAGCAGAAGAAGTGGTCGGTCAAGGATTTCATCCTAAAGCTGGAGAGCCACATGCTGAAGTTTTTGCGTTAAAAGATGCAGGTACGCGAGCCGTGGGGGCTACTGCTTATGTGACTTTGGAGCCTTGTAGTCATACGGGGCGTACGCCGCCTTGTGCGCAGGCTCTCGTTGAAGCTGGTGTGAAACGTGTCGTCATCGCGGGTCTAGATCCAAACCCACAAGTTGCGGGTCGCGGTGTGACATTGTTAGAGCAAGCGGGCATTGAGGTCACTGTAGGCGTGCTAACGACACAGGCAGAGGCTTTGAACAAAGGATTTCTGAAGGCGATGCGTACGCAAATGCCGTATGTGAGACTGAAGATTGCCACCAGTCTCGACGGTCGTACAGCCATGGCAAATGGGGAATCCAAGTGGATTACTGGTCCAGCAGCACGCGAAGATGTCCAAAAACTGCGGGCGCAGAGTGGCGCTATTATTACTGGTAGCGAAACCATTATCGTCGATAACCCAAAATTAAACGTGCGCTCTAACCAATTGGGTGTAGCGCCTGAGCAAGTTCCGAACCCTATGGTGGTGGTGCTTGATAGGCGAGAACGGCTAGAGCATCATTTACAATCTGACTATCAATTATGCCGTCGTACTGACACATTCTATTGGCGTAAAGATGACTTGAGTGAATTGTTAAAGGTTTTGGTCAGTGATTACCAGTGTTATGAGGTATTGATAGAATCGGGCGCTAGCGTTGCTGGCAGTTTTTTGCAACAACAGCTGGTAGATGAGCTGATTGTTTATCAAGCGCCGTGCCTGTTAGGTCACCAAGCACGACCTATGGTTGATATCAATCCATTGTCTTTAGCGCAGCAGCTACGCTTTGATATTCATACTCATGAACAGCTTGGTACTGATCTTAAGCTTACCTTGCTGCCAGCATAAAGCTTTTTATTTTTCAATGACTTATCCACAAAAAACCATGCAGAATCTTTAAGTGTGGATAAATATAGGTTTTTAATACGGGTTTCACATGAAACTGTGTATAACTTTGTTTCACACGAAACAGATTAGTTATAATCACTACTAGTGTTATTAAATAACCCGTTATTAATCAGTACTTTAGATTTAAGTTGACAGTATTCAAGATAGATATTAAGAAACAGTTCGATTGTGGATAACTCTTTAAAAATAAAGGTTTTTATACCAATATATAAAGATTTATCTTTACTTATCCACAGTTTATCCCATCATTAGTCTTAGCAGAGCTTATGTCGTGACTCACACTATTATTTTAGTTGTATGCTAGATGCTTAATATTACTAATGTGCTCAAATTAAAAATACCGTCTACAATGACAATATAGTCAGTCCTAAATAAAATAAGCACAAATATTATAACGCGCTACTGATATAAGTTTTCCTTGCTTGCTGTGCCTGCGCAGACAGATGCTGCGCAATACTTATCCCAGTAGCACTGTGTTTGTTTTATAGTGGATCGACTATACAATAATGACAAGAGGTCAATATGTTTACTGGAATCATAGAAAGTGTCGGAAAAGTTAAATCTATGCAACCCATGGGTGGCGATATCCGCTTAACGATAGAGTCTGCTGGATTAGATTTCAGCGATGTGAAGTTGGGAGACTCTATTGCTTCTAATGGTATTTGTCTAACGGTTGTAGACTTTGGCAGTAATTATTACTCTGTTGATGTTTCACGTGAAACTATCGCTCGTACCGCTTTAGAAGATTTGAAGCCAGGTCATATTGTGAATTTAGAAAAGGCTATGCTTCCGACCACACGTTTTGGCGGTCATATTGTGGCCGGTCACGTCGATGGTGTAGGAATGGTCAGTAAACTACAAAAGGATGCGCGCTCTATTTATATAGAAATCGAGATACCAAAGGAGCTAGCGCACTACACGGCGACTAAAGGCTCAATTACTCTTGATGGCATCAGTCTCACCACCAATTTAGTACGTGACAATATCGTCTCTCTCAATATCATTCCGCATACCGCTCAAATCACGAATATATCGCAGCATTGGTTAGTAGGAGACAAGGTCAATGTGGAGGTAGATATTGTGGCTCGCTATTTAGAACGTTTGTTAACTAAGTCACATACGGACACGAACAACACCAGCAGTCCGCAAAGCGCTATTACCGAAGCTTTTTTAGCAGACAATGGCTTTATGAAGTGAGTCATGTCTAGTTAATCCACTTCAAAAAATAGAGTGTTAATAGAATAATGTTTTCGAAGCCTCTATTGGGCTTCCTGCCCAGTAGGTGACAACTATATCTTCACTGAACTCAATCATGGGTTTTAGAGGCTTATTAATTTTTAATAAGGATCTCTAAGACCTCTTGAAGCTTGTTCTTATTAATCGGTTTAGATAAAAACTCATCCATTCCAACTTCTAAGCATGCAGCACGGTCCTCTTCAGTATTATTCGCAGTGAGTGCAACGATAGGAATGTCATCGCCTTGCGCTCGAATAGCGTGGGTCGCTTGTAGTCCATCCATCACCGGCATTCGGCAATCCATTAATATAAGAGCAATCTCTTGCCGCTGTGCTTGTAAGGCATTTAATGCTTGCTGACCATCTTCTGCCACGATACTACGATAGCCGAGTTTGGCTAATATTTTACAGGCTATTTTCTGATTGGTTGGACTGTCCTCGACCACTAAAATAAGAGATGATAGCGTTTCGCTCGCAGCATTATCTGCTGCTAATGGGCTATTATCGTCTTTAATACTTGCTTGTGGTATGAGTGCCTGCCTGATGGGTAACGTCAAGCGCAGTAGCTCAGATAGCAATAATGTCGCATCCAACGGCTTGGTTAAAAAGCCGTCACATTTATCTAATAACATAGAAGGAATGCGGCGCTCAAGTTTCATACTCAGTAATATCTTTGGTAGCGATGGTTTAGCCAGTAGATGATTCAAAATATATTGTCTATCAATATTTCTAGATGCCTGATTTTCTAAGTTAAGTTGTCCCTCTAGAGCATTCGCTTCGAGGTCTTCTACTTCAGTTTTTAAATGGATTAGCTGTTTATCATTTATATTTTTATTATCAGTTTTTATCTGATTGGATAAAGCGATAGTGAGGCTTTCATAATATTCGTAATCCAGCAGTAGGATAGGGGCGAGTGTCTGTTCGTTTTGTGCCAACTGATCTGTTAACTGTTGTAAGGACGCTCTATTTACAGCAGTGGAAATGGTCGCTGGTATGGATAAATGCTTGCATAAGCGCTGTAAATGCTCAGAGGCAAGTGGTTGATTGATAATAGCGATGAGATGAATGTGCTTTAAATGAGGGTTGAGATGGTAGATAGGTTGATAATTTGGATGCCGGCAAGGTAAATAAAGACTAAAAGTACTTCCTAAATTGGGCGTGCTTTGTACTTCGATAAAGCCGCCTAATAATTTAGAAAAACTATGAGCAGTCCTTAGTCCAATGCCTTTCTGAAGAATTTGAAGGCTTGTTTTACTCTCTGTTTGCAAATATGCCTGATTGTTTGCTCGATTATTTGCTCGATTGTCTTCTGATTTAAGCGTTTGATTAAAATAAGTGTTCAATTGACTTTGCTTGCTTGTCTCTAACCCTATTCCGCTATCTTGTATGCTAAAACGAACCCAGTCATGTGATGGGTTTGTTTTATTGCTTTCATTTACCGGTATTAAGCCGTCGTCGCCGTCTTTGGTGTTTGATAACTGTGCGCCGTTAACCGCTTCGATGGTAAGTGCAACATAGCCAGCAGGAGTGTGTTTGATGGCATTATCTAATAAATTGCGTAATATTTGTTGCAGACGCTTAGGGTCAGTATTAATACAACGCGGACAATCAGGGGCAAAAAAGTACAGCAGCTCAAGCCCCTGCTGCCTTGTACTATCTACCAATAAATGACTAACCTGTTGTCCGATTCTATAAATGTCGACTGGCTCAATGTTAAGACGGCTTTTCCTAATTTCTATCTCCCCTATATCTAACATATCATTGAGCATGATGAGCATAGAGTGACTGGCTTGAATCAAGGTATCTAAGGTTTGGTTCTGATCGGCCGTCAACGTAGTGGGATCAATGGGTTCGAGCGTGTCAATCATCGCCTCTAATGGCAGGCGTAAATCACGTCCCATGGTTGATTTGAGTGTGTTAAATTCATCCAACTGTCGTTGCATTTGCAGGTTTTTTTGTTGTAAGTCCGCAGTCTGATTGACCAGCTCATTAATATTATTGAGTAGTACGGTAAAGCCATGAACTTGTCCATGCTCACCAAACCACGGTGTAATATGCAATTGATAGGCTTTTTTATTCACCAATCCATAGACCATCAATGTGCGTGTCACACGAAGATTCGCCAGTTTTTGTAGCAATAATTGAGTAGAGGTATCTTCAGAAAAGACGAAATCTGTCAGATGATAGTTGCTATCACTTTGAAACAAAGTCGCAAATACCTGCTCAAAACGTTGATTGAAAAAGCTAATCTGACCATGTCTCATAATCATCAGCATGGGTAGCGGTGCGTGATCAACCAAACGCTCTAAACGATGCTTAAGCGTGGTAATACGGCGATGATTGCTATGCAGCTGATAGTTTATACGACTGAGTGAGTGACCTAATTGCAAAAACTCAGGCGTGGTTCCTTTTTCAATAAATGGTGGTGGGGTATAGCCATCTTTTGCGTGGCTACTTAAATTGTCGGTATAAAGTAGTAGCTTTTCCCAATTGGCACGGCGCTTTAACGTATAAAGTAACGCTAAGATAAAAAACATGATGGCTGTCATTAACGGAAGCCAATAGCGATAAGATATCCAATTAATATCAAGCGGTTTATGACGCAATATCGTATAAATCTTATGACCACTGTCAAGCTTAATACTTCCTACTAAACTATGATTGGTGAGCGTATAGGCACTATGAATACGACTATCCGATTGCAACGAGGTGACAATATTAGGAAACATGATGCCAGTAAATTCATCCTCATTAGGCTGGGTATAGCGGTGAATATACGTTTGACCAGACGGCAGCATAAAAATTAGCTGGTAACTAATATCTTTAAAAAAGGGCTTTTTTAATATTTCTTTGATCTCAGCATCTATAGGATTGGCGTGTTCAGTAATCTCATATTGCAATGAATGAAAAGCCTCTACACTGCGCTGTTCGCTATCATTTCTCATCTCATAAAACATCGTGAAATAATACAATAACAACATGGCCAGCAGTGTCAAAGTATAGAAAATCAGCAAGCGTTGTAGAGACTGAAACTGTTGCATAAAGGCATGACCTTAAGTCGGCATGATGGCATATAGTGAATTTTCGATATCTCTGTTAAATTTGCTTGTCACTCCTTAATGGATAAATAAGCGCTATATGACAATTCAAAAAATGAGACGAGGTCTTATTGCTATTATAAAGATAAATAGCGTCATTAGTAGCGCTTGATTGAGGCTATTACAATCATGGCACAACGCTACAAACTCACCTATAATAGGGCAATTACTTATCAATAATGCCTAACTATGACGACACTTGCTTGCGCCCCTGATTCAACCTTTGATACTACTGAGCCTCAGCAACCAACGATTGCTGACGAGCTGCAGCGTAATAACCCATTAAGAGTGGTATTCGCTGGTACTCCGGAGTTTGCTGCTATCAGCCTTGAGGCATTAATTAAGCAGCAAGAAGCGCTCAATATAGACATCGTCGCCGTCTATACCCAGCCTGATCGCAAGGCAGGACGCGGACAAAAACTGGCTGCTTCTGCCGTAAAGCAAGTGGCATTGGCGCATGATATCGCTGTGGAGCAACCTCTTACCTTTAAAAAATCGAGCACAGAAGGGTTGGCGGCGCGGCAGACCTTGCGTACTTATCAGCCAGATCTCATGATTGTAGCTGCTTATGGACTCATTTTACCTATTGGGGTATTAACCACACCTACTTATGGTTGCCTAAATATTCATGCTTCATTATTGCCGCGCTGGCGCGGTGCAGCGCCAATTCATCGTGCACTATTGGCTGGCGATGATGAGACAGGCATTACTATTATGCAGATGGATAAAGGGCTGGATACGGGTGACATGCTTTATAAAGTGAGCGCTAATATTGAGGCTAATGATACGGCTGCCAGCCTACATGATAAGATGGCTGCTCTTGGTGCGACCGCTATCAGTACGGTGCTACAGGACTTAGCCAACTATCAAGCACAGGCTATTGCTCAAGATGACAGCCAAGCTAATTATGCTGAAAAACTCGTTAAAACTGAAGGTGAAATTGATTGGACGCAACCTGCTACTGTGATTGAGCGGCAAATCCGTGGATTGACACCATGGCCGGGTGCTTACACTTTCTTAGCAGGGCAGCGCGTTAAAATATTAGCCAGCTTGCCTGTTAATGCCTCACAGCAAACCGAGAAGCCTGCTGGTACCGTTATCAGTGTTGGGCGTAAAGCGATTTTAGTTGCCTGTGGCAAAGAGAATAATGCTGAGCAAACTACTAATAATACAACTGCTGCTGATAGGCAGCTAGCCAGTACTTTAGCCATAACCAATTTACAGTTTGCTGGTGGTAAGCCGATGACAGCTGAGCAAATCTGTCATGGCAATCAGCTAAACGATGGTGACCAGTTCACGACAGATCCGAAATAATTTAACCTACTTTACTTATAAATAATCCAACTTGCACAAGACGCTATTCATCATACGTCAAGGAAATCCAATTTAATGAGACAAACCAGCACTGCGCCTAGAAATAATAAACTTAAACCGTCAAGCAACCTTATTATGAATGGTAGCGTCCGCGTCCGCGTGATTCGAACTTTACTGGCTATTCAAAACGGTCAATCACTCGCAAGCGTTCTTGACCCATTATTAAACAGTCTGCACGATGGTGACAAAGGTTTTGCCCATGCGTTGCTACTAACCACGTTGCGTCAATGGTATGCCCTTGAGCGCCTACTGGATAGTCTGGCTGATAACCCCATTGATGAAAAAGAAGTTCGTACCACTATTCAAGTAGGTTTGGTGCAATTGTTATACTTAGAAGTAGCGGATCATGCGGCGATTCATGAAACGGTTGAAGCAGCGAAAGAAATTGGGTTTGCTCATGCGACTGGTTTAATTAATGCCATCTTGCGTAAAGTCGCTAAGAACCCCAGTAAATTCCGTAAGAAGTGTGATAAAAAACACAGCTTACCTAATTGGCTTGCCTATCAGCTCAAGCAAGATTGGAGCGAGGAGTATGACGATCTGATGCAAGGTTTACGTCAACCTGCGCCCATGTTTTTACGCGTGAATGCTTCTATTACTTCTGTCGATAGCTATCAGCAAGCATTGGTAGAGACAGAGATTGAGGCGGATTTGGTTGAGCTAACGAGCGGTTTCAACTTACCTAACTCGTCAGATGCAGCTACATCTATGGCTCTATCAACCAAAGGTCTAAGACTACATCAAAGTACAGCAGTCAGCGCTTTGCCACAATTCGCCGAAGGTGCTGCCAGCGTGCAAGATATGCATGCTCAGCTTGCTGCACCACTTATTCATAAAGCTTTGATGAATAAGATTAGCGCTGAGAATGATAATGCTGACAGCGCTAATAGCGACACTAAAAATGCCGAGCTGCATATTTTAGATGCTTGCGCAGCACCTGGTGGTAAGCTTGCTCATTGGTTAGAACTCATAAGTTCAGCTGAGCAGTCGCCTTTGTTTCACGTGAAACAAAGCGATGCAGAAGTAACGTCTACGATTTCTAAAATCAAGATAACCGCTATCGATAATGAAGCGCCGCGTATCGAGCGTATTTATGAAAATTTACAGCGTCTGAATTTAACACAGCAAGATTTACAGCAATCTGAAAAAGAAATTGAGCTAAAAATTGTCTGTGCCGATGCCACCAGATGGCAAGGCGCTGGTAAAAAAGATAAAAACGAATCTGTATTTGACGCTATATTACTTGATTCACCTTGTACAGCGACTGGCGTGATTCGCCGTCACCCTGATATCAGTATCTTGCGTACCGAAGAAGACGTCGAGCAAACCGCATTATTACAAGCCGATATTTTGCATAACTTATGGCCACAATTGAAAGCCGGTGGTTATCTATTATATGTAACATGCTCTATTTTAAAGCAAGAAAACGTCGAGCAAATGCAGGGCTTTGTTAGTCATCATGATGATGCAGTAGCGATTGAATTTAGCGAAGATTGCAGCTGGGGTATCGCGCAAACTATTGGTCGTCAATGCTTGCCTATTGATAGCAACAGTGGTGATGGTTTTTATTATGCCTTGCTGCACAAAACTGCTGAATAAACCGTTTTAAATATTGAACAACATTATTGTAGACAGGACAATCTAATGAAATATATCAGTACCCGTGGTCAGACAGCGCCGATGGATTTTAGTGATGTACTCTTGATGGGTCTTGCACCGGACGGTGGTCTGATGCTGCCTGAGCATTATCCAAACATTGATAGTGCGACGCTTGATGAATGGCGCTCGCTTAGCTATCCACAGCTTGCCATGGCGATTATGCAGCGCTTTGCGACCGATATTCCTGTGGCTGACTTACAAGATATTATTGAGCGCACTTATACCGCTGATATATTTGGTAGTGAAGAGATTGTGCCTGTACGCAAGCTCGAAGATAATTTATACATTTTAGGCTTATCAAATGGTCCGACCTTGGCATTTAAAGATGTAGCCATGCAGTTCTTGGGCAATGCTTTTGAATATGTGCTTAAAAGAAAAGACGCACGTATTACCATCATCGGCGCGACCAGTGGCGATACCGGTAGTGCGGCGGAATACGCCTTGCGTGGTAAAGACAACATCGAAGTCTTTATGCTATCACCGCATGGCAAGATGAGTGAATTCCAGCGTGCGCAGATGTATAGCTTAACGAATGATAATATCCATAATATCGCTATCGATGGTATGTTTGATGATTGCCAAGATATTGTCAAAGCTTTACAACAAGATGCTGAATTTAAAGCGGCTTATAACTTAGGTACAGTGAACTCTATCAACTGGGGTCGCATACTGGCGCAGATTGTCTACTACTTTAAAGCCTACTTCGCCGTGACTTCAAACAACGATGAAAAAGTCAGCTTTAGCGTACCATCAGGCAATTTTGGTAATATTTGCGCTGGTCACATCGCCCGCGAGATGGGCTTACCAATTGAGCGTTTAATCGTTGCGACTAACGAAAACGACGTGCTCAATGACTTCTTTAACCAGGGTGCTTACCAGCCGCGTCCGACCGATAAAACTTATGTGACCTCAAGCCCATCGATGGATATCTCTAAAGCCTCTAACTTTGAACGTTTTGTGTATTTATTACTCGATAAAAATAGCGATCGCGTTCAGGAGTTATTTGAAGGCGTAAAGTCGGGTCAAGGTTTTGACTTGTCTGAACTAATGGAGGCGGTTAATACGCGTTATGGCTTTGCTGCGGGTAAATCTACCCATAGCGACCGCTTGCAAACCATTCAATCGCTTTATGAAGAACATGGTGAGCTAGTCGATCCGCACACAGCTGACGGTATTAAAGTCGCTAAAGAATTACAGCGCGAAGGTGAATTGATTGTTTGTGCCGAAACGGCATTACCAGTTAAGTTTGCTGAGACTATCATCGAAGCAATTGGTCAAATAGATATTGCCCGCCCAGCCCATACAGAAGGGTTGGAAAGTTTACCGCAACACGTGGTGATACTCGATAATAACGCTGAGTTGGTCGCCGAGCAAATCCGTCAACACATCACGCCAAATCCAGCTTAACAACTCTAGATATTCACATAGCTCATTAAGATTAATATCAAATTAAAGGTTACGCTATTGTAATAAAGTGTTTATGATTGTGTTATGGTGGATATAATTGTAATATTGGAAATAGCGTCGGCGAGTCATTATTGTTCTAGACGCTTTTTTAGCAATCATACCCGTCAATCACATCAGTCAATAATGCCCTTGGTTTTTATCGTTATTTTTAAATAGTGATAAAATATTCAGAGTAATTAATAGGCTTAATTACCGGTGATTATGGCGCTAACAGCGTTACATATTGTGGATATAACAATGAAGATGAGCTTAAAAAATATCGCAAAAGCGCTATTGGTTACGACCTTTAGTGGTGCAATGCTGATGAGCACTGCCCACGCTAATAATCCACCGCCAACCATCAAGGCAGATGCACCCAATCGCTACATTGTCAAAAAAGGCGATACTTTATGGGATATATCAGGACGCTATTTAGACAGTCCATGGCGCTGGAAAGAGATTTGGGCAACCAATAAGCAAATCAAAAATCCCAATCTCATTTATCCTAATGATATTCTGATTCTATGTGTGATTCAAGGTAAGACGTTGATTGGTGTGGACACTGGCGAAGGTTGTGCTGGGGTCGAAAAACAACTAACAGGTAATGTTGTTGCTAGCACGGTTGCTGTTACCTCATCGGTTAATAGCATTCCACCTATTCCATGGTCTGCTATTCAGCATTGGCTCGATAAGACACTTATTGTCAATCCGCAAGATTTTAATACCACACCATATATACTTGCCTCTAAAAAAGGTAACTTAATCACTGCAAGTGGTGATAAAGTCTATGCCAAAGGCGTGCCACTTATCGTTGGTCAGCGTTATGGCATCTACCGTGAAGGCGAGATGTATGTCGAACCTAAGACTCAAAAGGTTATAGGTTTAGAAGTCACACAGGTAGCGACTGGCTTGGTCACTTCTACAGAAACCAATGGTGTTACGAGCTTGCAGCTTATTGATAGCTATGGCAAAGAAGTTCGTGAAGGTGATCGGGTTTTTGTTGAGCTCGATAATGCTATCCCGCCAGTGTTTTATCCGACGCCAGCAACTGTTAATCGCGGTGGTATGATCGTCCGCGTCATGGATTCTATCAGTTCAGCTGCCAAGGGTAGTGTGGTTGCTATTAACTTAGGTAGCACGCACGGTGCCAAGCCGGGCGATGTGTTAACCGTTTATCAAAAAGGGGCGGTCATACGCGATATCAAAGACAATGATACGCCTGTACGCTTGCCGAGTGAGCCTACTGGCATGGTGATGGTATTCAACACCTTTGATAATATCAGCTACGCTTATGTGCTTGAGTCGGAGCTACCTCTCAGCGTTGGTGATCAGCTACTGCCACCTGCTTATCTATAAAGCATATATAAAGCTTACTTTTGAAAACAACCCTAAGTCCGCCTATACGAGCCAAGTGATTATGATGGCATCCTCCCTTTCTTTATCAGATCATCAGCGTGCAGTACTGGCGCTGTGGTCTGAGGTAAATGCGTCATTATCTGCTTATTATAAGCTTGTTACTTCTTTCGGTAATGCTGAGCTTGCTTGGCAAGCCAAAGTAGAAGCATGGCGGCAGTTGGGTATTCACCATACCCACCTAACGCGTCATGAACAGCCAGAGCAAACGCGTGCCAGTATCGATAAAATCCAACAAGCATTAATAGAGAGACGTTATGGTCTATTATTTGCCGATCAGCCTGAATATCCTGCGCAATTGCTAGCAATCTATGATCCACCGCCACTATTATTTTATCGTGGTGATAAGTCGCGTTTGAATCAAGCACAAATCGCTATCGTCGGTAGCCGAAAACCTACCGCACATGCGCAAAAAACTACCTTTGATATGGCACAATATTTAGCGCAGGCGGGTTATATCGTCACCAGTGGTTTGGCTATGGGCGTGGATAAACGCGCTCATCTTGGCGCATTGGCGCAGGTGGATTCTGAATTTCAAGGTCGTACTATTGGCGTCATGGGCACGGGTATCGATGTCAATTATCCCAACCATCATGATAAATTATTTTCTCAAATTATCGACCAAGGCGGCTGTATCATTAGTGAATTGTTGCCGCATACCCAGCCGCATAAACATACCTTTCCACGGCGCAACCGTTTGGTTGCTGGACTGAGCCTCGCGACTATTGTGACAGAAGCTACGATTCAAAGTGGCTCGCTGATTACTGCTAGATTGACCTCTGAGCAAGGCAAGCAAGTCTTTGCCATTCCTAGTCATATTGATAATAGTAATGCTGAGGGCTGTCATCATTTGATACGTGAAGGCGCAACCTTGATTTATCATCCTCAGCAAGTACTCGAAGATGTTAATAGTCAATTAGGCTATAACAATGATTCACGTGCATCAACACACCTACCTAAATCTGATAACGATGCATCGAATAACAATCAATCGCCTAGCAGTCAGCCTTCTAACTCTATAGATATAGACCGAAGCGTTGGCAAAGCTAAGGGTCAGCCATTAGCTTCTAATATCAAATCTCCTCCTAGTACTGTTGTCGTGCCTGAGCATTTAACGCTCGCTTATGAGCAGCTTGATTGGCATGGGCAAGATTTAGATGCGCTTATCGTAACTACTAAGCTTGCGCCACCGCAGCTGATTGGACAATTAATGGAGCTTGAGTTGCTGGGTGTTGTCAGTGTGCATGGCGGGCGTTATCTACGCGTTTAGTCTTATATTGCAATACTTTTAACTTTCTAAAAACATTCTATTGATTTCTAAATATCACTATCTTAGTCAGTCTTTCCACTGTGCTATGATTAGCGCCTACTTCTCTATCATCCTGAACGTTCAAGCTATGAGCCAATCCAAATCATTCATCACTGATTCTGTCATTCAAGCTGCTAAGTGGCTCAAAGAAGGACAGCTGCTCGCTTATCCAACCGAGAGCGTGTGGGGAATTGGCTGTGACGCTTATAATAAAAAAGCCGTTCAGCGTATTTTGGCCATCAAACAACGTCCACAAGCTAAAGGCATGATCGTTATTACTGATAGCATAGAGCGTTTAGCACCTTTATTAGACCCTTTAAATGAGGCGCAACTCAACCCTATTCTAAAAAGCTGGCAGATAGATAGTGAGTATATAGACCTACAATATCAGCAAGCTCATACGTGGCTACTACCTATCCCGCAGACGCTTGCTGTGACTATTCCGCCTTGGATCACAGGTCAGCACCAAACTGTAGCTGTTAGAGTTATTAGTCATCCTATTATCCGTCAGCTCTGCCAACAGCTGGTCAGTGCCCATAATCAATTTGGACTCTTGGTTTCCACAAGCTGCAACCCATCAGCTCAACCTCCAGCGATTAACTTTATTGAAGCATATGCTTATTTTGGTGAGCAAATCAGTTACTTACAAGCTGAGACATTAGGTTATACCTTACCCAGTCAAATATGTGACGCGACAACAGGCTTAATATTGCGTTAAAACACATTTAGCTATTAGACAATAAGTAATATTTTATAATTTCACTCTTGACAGAAATAAAAGAATAGCGCAACATGAATTATTAAGATAACCAAATTATTCAAGATAGTGAGTAGATAGTAATCATGAAACTAAATCCTGTGACCGAAAAATTTATTTTACATTGGGGCGAAATGGGCTCGCAGTGGGGTGTCAATCGCACCATGTCGCAGATTCACGCGCTGTTATTTATTATCGGTAAACCACTAAATGCTGAAGAAATAACCGAAACGCTTGGCGTTGCGCGCTCTAACGTTTCAAACAGTATTAAAGAACTACAGCACTGGGGGTTAGTACAAAAGATTTCGATATTGGGTGATCGTCGTGATCATTTTACCACCAATACCGATGTTTGGGAGTTGGCGCGCATCATTGTCGTTGAAAGGCAAAAGCGCGAACTGGAGCCAACGGTGCAGTTTTTACAAGAGTTGATGGACAGCCCTGAGTTTGAGCATGAGAATAGTGAAGTAAAAACTCGTATTCGTGAGACGCAAGAATTTGTTGAGACCGTGACTACTTGGTCTTCTGAGATGCTTAGATTGCCGACAAGCGCACTTAAAAAGATATTGAAATTGGGTGCTAGTATTAAAAAATTTTTACGTTAGTGGTGCGTTAATAGTGCCATAGCTTATTTAAAATAAAAAATTTAAATATTCGTTTCTGTTATGACAGAAATTTATGTAACAGATTGAAGTTTTATTAGCTCTTTTCATAGTAATAACAAATGGATGTGTCATATGAAAGCGAATAACACACAGGATAATAAAAGCATAGCGATTAAAAATGCGATCAACGTAGTGCAGTGGCAAGACTTGCGCCAGCTAACTCGCGGTCAAATTGCTTATAATATTATTTTGCCTTATCCATTTTTATTGCTGTCATGGTGGTTTGCCAGTCAATCTTGGTATGTACTAGCGTGCGGCGCTTCTTATTTATTCTTTGCCGCGGCTTTTCGCCAAGCTCATGATGGCTATCATCATAGCTTAGGGACGGGTAAACGCACGACTACTGGGATATTGCTGTTACTTAGCGTGCTCTTGATGACCAGTTTGCACAGCATTCGAGCCACTCACATGGCGCATCATCGTGACCCATTGGGCGACAGTGACATTGAGGGCAGTCTGGCAAAAGTATCGTGGTGGCGAGCGATGTTAGGTGGTGTCACTTACCGACTGGATATTTATCGCCAAGGACTGCGTCTAAGTAGTCGTCGTAATCAGCGTATCGCGTATTTAGAGTTTGGTTTGATTGCTTTGGTCGTCTTGGTTGCCCTCGTATTGACCGCCTTTACTATTCCTGCTCTTGCTATGTTAGCGCAAATATTGATGTATCACATACTGACCATGACATTGGCCAATGCCAGCGTCGGTATCATTGCCGTGTGGGGCGTACACCATGATTGTGATGAGACGATCGCTCGTACTGAGCGTAATCCATTGGTCAACTTGCTGACCTTCAACTTACTCTATCACGTAGAGCATCATCTTTTCCCTGCCGTGCCATCCAATCATTTACCGGCGCTCGCCAAGCGTTTAGATGCGGCAGCGCCACACCTGACCAAACAGCATGTATTGCCAACAATGGCTACTATCATGGAATTTCTTAATAATCGTTGGAATAAATTGAAAGATAAGTATCAAAATAATGATGATAGTGAATGTCCTATTCGCAAGCGTTTTGCCTGAAATTTCGCTAAATATCAACGAAAAATTTCGTACTATCAATTCTTTATTCATCAGTTCTTCATAGCAAATTCATCATCGCTACCAACGCACTATTTATACTCAATTAACGACGAATGTTAATAGGATAAATATAATGAAAGCGAATAATAATTTAGGTGCTTATCCTTACTTACCAGTGATTATTTTGTTTGCAGGGCTTGGTAGCATAGTTGGTGGATTAATTGCAGAGCTGGCTTTATTGTTTATCTTTCGAGAAGCAGATTTTGCCCAAATTGGTTATCAGCCATTAGTATACGTCGGTTTATTGGGTTTTATCCCTGCTTTATTAACGGGCGTTATCATCGCTAGTCAAAAGCTATGGCGCGGCGCTCATAAAAGTATAATCAAGACGTTCTTAGTTGGGTTTATAATCTCAGCAAGTTATATGGGTGCAATTGTCCTATATTTAGGCATCAACTCATGGGTAGAGGTTGGCGTGCTGTTGGCTTTTATGGCTGGTGTCGGGCTGTTTGGTGCTATCAACTCAGCTATCGCTGGCTGCATAGCTTTACCAAAAGCATGTAAAAGTGGTTTTGATATCAGCGCTAAAAAAGAAGACGATGGTTATGATAGTTTAAGTTTTACTAAATAATAAAGATGAAAATAACGCATACAGGGAGTAGGACATGAATATTTTAATCAGTGGTGGCTCAGGGTTTTTGGGTAGTGAGTTTAGTGACAAGATAATGGCACGTTACCGTGCACAAAATAAAGCGCTACATATTACTTGGCTGACGCGTGATAGCAGTCAAGTACACCCTAATGATATCAATATGATGACCTATGATGAGCTTGCAAGTTCTAATAAAAGCTTTGATGTGATTTTAAATCTAGCAGGTGCTGGGATTGCCGACTCGCGTTGGAGTGATACTCGTAAAGAGCAATTGCTTGCCAGCCGTATGAAACCTACTGAATCATTATTGTCATTCATTGCCCGCAGCAGTATTAAACCCAAACTGTTGGTCAGCGGTTCAGCGATTGGCTGGTATGGTGCACAAAGTGACAAGCCCCTTACCGAAAGCAGTAGTTTTGAAACCGATTTTGCTCATCAATTATGTGATAAATGGGAGCAATTAGCATTGACAGCAATCGAATATGGCGTGCCTGTGGCTATCGTGCGTACCGGTGTGGTTATCCATCCTGAAGGCGGTATGCTCGGCAAACTATTAACACCATTTAAAATGGGCGTCGGTGGACAGTTGGGTGATGGCAAGCAAATCATGAGTTGGATAAGCCGCGAGGATTGGGTAGGGGCAGCGATATTTATTATTGAGCAGCATCTTGCTGTCAAAAATGCTACTAATAATGCTGGGCAAAATAATAACTCCACCACACACGATAATACGCTAAAGACAGCAAATGATACGCCAGCCGTCGTTTATAATCTGACTGCGCCGAATCCAGTGACCAACCATACTTTTACTAAAACATTGGGGGCATGGTTACATCGTCCGACCTTTTTTACTTTACCTGAGTTTTTACTTAAGCTAATGTTTGGTGAGATGTCGACGCTATTGATTGATGGGCAAAAAGTATTGCCGCAAGCATTGCTAGATAATGGTTTTGAATTCCAGCAGCCGACACTTAAACAAGCGCTAGAAAATCAGAAGTCGTGAGTAATTAAGTGACTGTTTCATGTGAAACATAGTTATTAATTATATGGTTGTTGTTTCATGTGAAACCTAAATGGAGATGTGTATGAGTGACATTGAGGTCAGCACTACAGTCACTGCATCTAGCTATCCTAAATGGAAAGTGATAGCGCAATATCTATTATTAGGCGGGGTAGTAGGTAGTATTGGCATGCTTTTAATATTACTTATCACTATGATTTTCACTGAAAAAATAGGAGAAGTAGCAGAATATGGGCTTGAGGCGATTGTGCTCATCATGCTAGTTATTGTGGTCGGATTCTTTGCTGGGTTAATACCTTCTCTTATCGCTGCATTAATTATCACTAAACTTAAAATATATTTTGATTCAATACTAAAAATAATACCACTATTTATAATTGGTTTTTTTAGCGGCTTCGCTTGTGCTTGTTTTATGATTATCACCGAAGGCTTCTTGGGAGCATTAAGGGGTATGTCTGTGTATGGCTTTATTGGTGGTTTCAGCGCAGTGGTTACAGGCTGGTTAGTACTACCTAAACAAAAATAAAATTGAAGGATTTTCATTAATGAAGTTTTCGTGGAAAAAAAGACACGATATTCAGAACATCAAATTTTTAACGTAAGATAGCGTTATCTTTATCTGGTTAGATTTTACTATGTGGTTTTTTATTGTTTTTACGCAGTTGCTAGTTATTATGACCAGCATTATTCTTTGGTGGTTAATCAAGCCGAAATATCGCTTTGGGCGAATAAGCTTAGTGTTAAGTGTTTTCGTGCTTAATAATTTATGTCTTATGTATGGGCTCAGTGAATTTTGGCATGAGCGTTTCCATGTTTATCTGGTTGTTAGTATTTTGCAAGGTTTTATGTTTTATGCTGGCTGCATAACGGCTGTAATTGCAGTAGTTTATGCTCAGATTTTTAAACGAAAACCACGACCAATAATCATCCGTGCGTTTGCCGTTGTCGTTTATATCAGTATTGTGAGCTTGGCGGTATTTAATGCCTATTCGCCAGTCGTACATCGTCTGACGGTAACGACAGATAAAGTTTTAGATAAACCAATGGAAATTGCCTTGGTTTCTGATACGCATCTAGGGAGGTGGTTTGGTAATCGGCAGATAGATAAAATGGTTAAGCTAATAGATGCGCAACGTCCTGATGTGGTGGTCATCGCCGGTGATGTCATGAATGATTCTACTGATGCTTATGAAAAAACCAATATGCATGAGCATTTATCAAAATTAAGAGCGCCGCTTGGTGTCTATGCAACCTTAGGCAATCATGACTATTCTGGTAATGAGGTCGCTATTGCCAAAGCAATTGAGTGTGCAGGTATACAGGTCATTGATAATAAAAGTGTCTGGTTGGACGATTCAGTATTATTGGTCGGGCGTTCAGATGTGACAGACCCTGTACGCCCAGCTGCGGCAGATTTGTTAACTAAGGTTGAGAGCAAAAAACCTGTGATTTTTTTGGAGCACAGTCCTGATGCTTTAGAAGAAATACAGGGTTTACCTGTTGATTTGCATCTATCAGGACATACGCATGGTGGTCAGATATTTCCTTTAACCCTATTGTTAAAATGGTTCACGCCTCTAGTTTATGGTTATGAGCAGACAAATGATACGCAGTTTTTGGTGACCTCTGGTTATGGTATTGGGGCAGTGCCGTTTAGGCTGGGTACACGATCTGAGATATGGATGATTACGTTACAGTCTGCACCATAAGTTATTTTAGATAAGTAACGTAACACGCATACTAAAAGCCTCTACTATTATATAAATATAGTAGAGGCTTTCTATTCGTTGCTAATGGCTCTTTTATTTTCTTAACCTAATCTAAATTTCTTTAATACCATAGCGCTTTAGAACAAAAGCGCCTTAGAATAACAGTACTCAAGGATTGGCTTATGCGTTACGCCTTTATCATTACTATTATTGCGCTGCTACAACTTTTTAGTGTCGCCGCTGCGCTCAGTTTACAGTGGTGGCTACAGCCTTGGCTCACATCGCAACCAGCATCAGCAACTATTGCGGTGTGGATGGCAGTATTTGCTATTACCAATCTTCTATTACTGTTGAGCGTCACCAAATTATTAGCTAATAGCTATCGTTGGATTAGTGGTTGGATGTTAGTCATGCATTTTATGATGCTGACGGCTTTATCTACCAGTCTATTATATGGCGGCTATTGGCTCTTAAATAGCTTGTTCGGTATTACGCTTATTGATGGAGAAATGCTTACTATTGGATTACGCATTTTTGCGCTGTTATTTTTTATAGGGCTATTCGTTTACGCTTTATATAGTGCTTATATGCCAGTTGTGCGCGAGCTGTCTATTCAGATTAATAAACCGCTGACCAATCCACTACGTATCGCGGTAGCCAGTGATTTGCATTTAGGTCGCTTATTCGGTAATAAGGCTATTAAGCAGCTGCACACTATGGTTAATAAGCATCAAGCAGATATTTTATTGATGCCGGGCGATATTATGGATGATGATACGCAAGCTTTTAACACTTATCATATGGCAGAAAACTTAGCAAAACTTGTGAGCAGTTTGCCATACGGTATCTATGCGACCTTAGGTAATCACGATTTATATGGTCATGAGCAGCCGATTAGTGATTCTTTACGTGAGGCTGGCGTGCAGTTGCTAAATGATGAGGTAATATGCCTGACGCATAAAGGCGAGTCTATTTGGCTGATAGGGCGTTTTGATAATCATAAACGTCAGCGTGTTGCAACGACTGAGCTGCTAGCACAAGTCAATATAGCAGAGCCTGTCATACTCTTAGACCATCGGCCTAGCGATATTATCGAGCACAGTCAATTACCGGTTGATTTACAAGTCTCAGGGCATACTCATAATGGTCAAATATTTCCCGCTAACTTTATCGTAAGCGCCATCAATCGTTTGGGTTATGGTCATGAAGTTATTGGTAACGGCCACTTCGTTGTCTCCTCAGGCTACGGCTTTTGGGGCATACCATTTCGCTTAGGGTCACGCTCTGAGGTTTGGATAATTACCTTTACTGGCAACACTGCTAGTAAAAATACTGATGAAATTATATGAACGTATCAATAGCTAGGCAGTTAACAAAGCTTGTGTCCTTATCACTTCACGGACAAACCTCGCAAAACCGTTAATGATATGCTTAGTCTCTTGCTCAAGCGCTGCATGAACGCTCATAAAATGGATAAATCCGTGTGGTGCGCCAACCACAGTATAGGTCTGAACAGCCACCCCATAGTCTTTTAATTGGCTAGCATAAGCAAACGCTTCATCACGCAATACGTCTAATTCTGCAGCGACGATATAAGTAGGGCAAATTTGTCGATTATCACCTAGCATAGGTGAGGTAAGAACATGCTGACGCGGTAGCGGACTATTCTCTAAACAAGCAGCATCAAAAACCGCAACGTCAGCGTGGTCTAACAATAAACCCTCACCATATAATTCCCAGCTCGGATAATCAGTCTCAATATCAGTCACCGGATACAAAGGCATTTGCGCCATTGGATATGGTAAGCGCTGCAATATATCAAAGGTTTTTTGACCTTCAGCACCCAAATCACACCAAGCATCTTTGCTCGGACTGATGATTTGTTGCGCAATCATAGTCGATAGCCCGCCACCAGCACTATCACCAGCTAATACGATACGTGATGGCAAGGCGCCAAGTGACTGACAATGCTCAGCCAACCAAGCATAAGCAGCAATACAATCTCTTAATGCCGTAGGAGCGGGATGTTCAGGCGCTAAACGATAATCAACACTGACGACTGGCCAGCCAGTTTGCTCGCAAACGGCATGACAAAATTCATGGTGCGTATTGATATCACCGATACAAAACCCACCACCATGAAAGAACAATAAAACCGTCTCATCAGGATTGTGTTGTTGTGCTTTTTTAAAGCCAAAGCCAGTAGCATTAGCTCGTTTTTGATAGCAACGAAGCGTCATATCACCGTCGTCAGCATTGGCAATCGTTTTGTCTTGCCAACGGATAGAACTCTCACCTTTTTTAGCAAACGGCTTAATATTGCTAAAGAGGTTGTCACTGGCTTGCTGCCATACCTTTGGTGCTTGCATCGCTACCGCATCTGTGGCAAATCGTTTACGTAGTTCGGTCATTTCTACAAGGTGTAAAGGCGTTTTAAGCTTGCCATTGATTGCAAGAATTAAGCGTAGATGGGCATCGACGTGCATGTATTGCTTAGAATTAGGACCATTCAAATAATCGACTAAACTTTCTAATACAGGCGTTGGCAAGCAGCCTATGCCTTTTATGGCATAATGCAACAGATGCGGTTGGTAGTTTGTCATTAAGTGATGACCTAGCATCTTATCCTTGATAGATAGATACTTATCATCGGTAGCTTGCAATTCAATACTTTCTATTCTAGCGCTTTCTACTTTAATATTCTCTGGCTCATTACTATCAACTTGTTGATGACAGTTTGTTTTTCCCGCACTTTTTTCTTGACCTAAAGACGTTAGGTTCAGTGTCTTCACCGCTTTATTAAGTAAGGTGTTGACTGACAATACTGTTGAATTAGACATAACACCTCTTATAAATCATTACCAGCATCCACTGTCATAACATTGCTATTTTTAGTTATGCTATGAGTCAGCGTTTACTTGTGTTTAATTAATTATATTTACAGTCATAATAAGACAATCAAAAATTAAGTTGAGCACTCTTTGGTAATAGTTTGGGTACAAAGCGTAAATGATTTGGAATAAATGACGGCTTTTTGTACCTTTTGTTAGCAAAAAAGTATTTTAATTAACAATAAAGACAAACACGGTATATGGCACTTTTTTTGCACTTTAGCGAGTATTTGTCTCTATCTGCCTAGCATTTGTCAGTATTAAGAAAAATTCCTCGTATTAGGCTTGAAATTTGGCCTTGCAACCTTTATCAATCAGCTATTGAAAGATATCTATAAAAACAATGAGTGATAAAGGTTAATCAAGTAATATAAGCCTATAAGCTATTGATAAACACACTAGGGATAGCAATTAGCCAATTTTTTGTTTTATAAAGTCCATCATTATTATATCAATATTAGGGAGCTATCATGAGCGAGCAAAACACCAACCACGAATCGATTGACCAAAATATCTCACACGACAATGTTTCACACGATAACGTTGTACACGAAGAGAGTATCTTAGAAGAAACCTTGAAAGAATTTGATCCACAGAATAACTCAGGTGAAGAGAGTGTCATCGAAAACGACATTAATCTTGATACTTTTAAAGCCCGTATCGCTGAGCTAGAAGGTGAAGTTAAACAAGCTAAAGAAAGTACCGCCCGTGCCAATGCTGAAACTTATAATGCGCAAAAGCGTATTGAACAAGAGGCAGATAAGAGTAAGCGTTTTGCGCTACAGAAATTTGCCAAAGAGCTATTAGAAGTGGTCGATAATTTAGAGCGCGCGATTGAAAGCGCTCATGCAGACGATCCAGTGACTGAAGGCGTAAGACTGACGCATAAAGCATTGCTTGATGTACTGAATAAAAATGGCGTCGAAATGGTTGACCCACAAGGCGAGAAGTTCAACGCTGATTTTCATGAAGCCGTCGGTATCGACCCAGAAGCTGAAGCAGATATGGTTGGTACGGTCTTACAAAAAGGCTATAGCTTGAATGGTCGTCTATTGCGCCCAGCTATGGTGCGTGTCGGACAGTAATTTTAAGACAATCGCATTGCTACGTCAGTCTTAAATACTATAGATAATAAATAATCAGTTTTTAACGGTACTAAACCTTGTTATTAGTAAGGCTTTTGACAAAAAATCACATAAAAGGGGGTTTCATACCGTGAATGACTTGAAAAAATGCATAAGTAAACCGATATAAAGCAACAAGTGATCGAATAGGTTTATATAACCTAAGGTCTGGATGTATAAATATTTAATTTAAAAACAAATTAGGAGTAATTAATTATGGGTAAAGTCATTGGTATTGATTTAGGTACAACCAACTCATGTGTTGCAGTGATGGAAGGTGATAAAGTTAAAATCATCGAAAATGCTGAAGGTACTCGTACCACACCATCGATTGTCGCTTATAAAGATGATGAGATCCTTGTCGGTCAGTCAGCGAAGCGTCAAGCGGTAACCAACCCAAACAACACGTTATTTGCCATCAAGCGTTTGATTGGTCGTCGTTTTGATGACAAAGTCGTACAAAAAGATATCGGCATGGTACCTTACAAAATCGCCAAAGCTGATAACGGTGATGCATGGGTAGAGATCAACGGCAAAAAACTGGCACCACCACAGGTTTCTGCTGAAATCTTGAAAAAAATGAAAAAAACAGCCGAAGACTATCTTGGTGAAGCGGTTACTGAAGCAGTTGTTACCGTACCTGCTTACTTTAATGATTCACAACGTCAAGCAACTAAAGACGCGGGTAAAATCGCTGGTCTTGATGTAAAACGTATTATTAACGAACCAACTGCCGCCGCTCTTGCTTATGGTATGGATAAAAAGAAAGGCGATACTACAGTTGCTGTTTATGACTTAGGTGGTGGTACTTTTGACGTATCAATCATCGAAATCGCTGACGTCGATGGCGAGCAGCAGTTTGAAGTACTAGCGACCAATGGTGATACTTTCCTTGGTGGTGAAGACTTTGACTCAGCGTTAATTGATTTCTTAGTAAGCGAGTTCAAAAAAGACCAAGACGTCAACCTAAAAGGTGATTCTCTTGCGATGCAGCGTCTAAAAGAAGCGGCAGAAAAAGCGAAAATTGAGCTATCAAGTGCCCAAAGCACTGAAGTGAACTTGCCATATATTACTGCTGATAGCAGTGGTCCTAAGCATTTGGTGGTTACTATCAGCCGCTCGAAACTTGAGAGCCTAACGGAAGAATTAGTACAACGTACGATGGGTCCTTGTAAAATTGCCCTTGAAGATGCGGGCCTAAAAATCGGCGATATTGATGATGTCATCTTAGTTGGTGGTCAGACTCGTATGCCATTGGTACAGCAAAAAGTACAAGAGTTCTTCGGGCAAGAGCCACGTAAAGACGTGAACCCTGATGAAGCAGTAGCAGCGGGTGCGGCTATTCAAGGTGCGGTATTGTCTGGTGAAAAAACTGACGTATTGCTACTTGATGTGACACCATTGACGCTTGGTATCGAAACCATGGGTGGTATCTTGACGCCAATCATTGAGAAAAACACCATGATTCCGACTAAGAAATCACAGGTATTCTCAACGGCTGAAGATAACCAGCCAGCGGTTAGCATTCAGGTTTATCAAGGCGAGCGTAAAATTGCCAACCAAAATAAACAGCTTGGTCGTTTTGATTTAACGGACATTCCACCAGCACCACGTGGTTTGCCACAAATCGAAGTCAGCTTTGACATCAACGCTGACGGTATCATGAATATCTCAGCGACTGATAAAGGTACTGGTAAAGCACAAAGTATCCAAATTAAAGCGGATTCTGGTTTGTCGGACGAAGAAGTTGAACAAATGATTCGTGATGCTGAAGCCAATGCTGCTGAAGACGAGAAATTCGCCAATTTAGCGCAAGTACGTAACGAAGCAGATGGTCGTATCCATGCGGTACAAAAAGCGCTAAAAGATGCCGCAGATAAAGTATCTGACGATGAAAAATCATCAGTAGAAACGGCTATCTCTGAGCTTGAAGCAGCTGCGAAAGAAGATGATCATGAAGACATCAAAGCCAAGCTTGAAGCATTAGACAATGCTTTCTTGCCAGTTAGCCAGAAGATTTATGCTGATGCAGGCGCTGGTGCTGAAGGTATGGATCCAAACCAGTTCCAACAAGGTGCGGATAATGCTGGCGAGAGCAACCAAGCAGACGACGATGTGGTCGATGCTGAGTTCACTGAAGTAGACGAAGATAAAAAATAATACTATTAATAAATAGTTAAGCTAAAAAACGCATCCTTCGGGGTGCGTTTTTTTATTTTGCATGATAGTTTTTACTTAATACGTAGGGATTATTACCCAAACTAAGTGGTTGTAACAAAAGATTTCATATCTCAGTCTTTGTAACTCTAGTACTGATAAATACTTGCAAAACTTAACTTTCCTACCATTAAACACAGACAGAGTTTTTGACACGGTTTGTTACTATGTATACATCGTTAGCAGACAAGGCGATATGGCTAAAAGGCCAGTATAAATAAATAACTTGTTTGTCCAAATTGATTTTAAGGAGCTACAAATGAAAACTCTACAAAAAACTCTAATTGCACTAGCCGCTGGTTCTTTACTAACAGTAGGTGCACAAGCAGCTACTTCTTATGGTAATGGCTATACTGGTCAACCATACGTCGGTGCGAAAGTTGGTCAGTTCGATCTAGATCGTTCTGGTACTGATGATCCAACTGCTTACGGTATATATGGTGGTTACAACTTTGATCCTAACTTTGGTATTGAAGCTGAATACGTAGGTTCAGATGATGCTGACTATAGCAGTTTAGGTCAAAACGGTGAAGTAGATGCCAAAACATATGGTGCTTATGGTACATACCGCTATCAGTTCCCAAATACTGGCCTATACGCCAAAGGTAAATTAGGTGTTGCTAAAACTGAGGTAGAAGGAACAGGTACTTTGACACAAAACTTCTCAGACAGTGACACTAGCTTAGCTGGTGGTGTAGGTCTTGGTTATTCAGTAAACCCTGATTTCAGTGTTGAAGCTGAATATGACATGCTAGGTAGTGATACCAGTCTTATGACGGTTGGTGCACAGCTAAAATTCTAATCCTTTGATTAGTCATTTCTTAAATAAAAAACGATCACTTAAGGTGGTCGTTTTTTCTGTAATACTTTTAATACACAACAAATGTTTTTTAGTAACAACAATATTGGTACTATAGCGCCGTCATCTATAGACGAGATGGTTTTTCGGTGAAATATAGTCTATACGAAAGTTTAGTACCAACTAAAATAAATTTGGGGAATCCAATGAAAATGTTACAAACAACAGTATTAGCGTTAGCAACTGCGTCTTTATTAAGTGTCAGTGCTCAAGCAGCAGTTAACTACGCAGGACAACCATATATCGGTGCAAAGGTTGGTCAGTATAGTCCTGATGTTGATGATGTTGATGACGCAACTTCATACGGTATCTATGGTGGTTATAAAATGGCCAATAACTTTGGTGTAGAAGCCGAGTTCTTAGGTACTGGTGATACAGATTCTGATGAAGATGATATAAATAAAGAAGAATATTCTGCTAAAACATATGGCTTATATGGTACTTATGATTATATTTTTCCTACTACCAACTTGTATGCTAAAGGTCGCCTAGGTATCGCTAAAAATGAAATCACAGTGAAAGATACCTTTAAATTGACTGGCACTAGTGACGAAACTGAAATTTCAGGTACTGGCATAGCGGGCGGACTTGGACTAGGCTATAACATCACACCTATGGCCTCTATAGAGGCGATGTACAATATTTATCCTAGTGTTGAAGCTGAAGATAATGATGATATAGACGTAAGTGGTATCACCTTAGGTGCACATTTCAAATTCTGATGTGAATTTATATTTTTAACTTTGATGTTTTTAAAGTTGAATTAGTTGAATAAATAAAACGATCGCTTCGGCGGTCGTTTTTTTGTTTTTTTACATTAAATATATTTTTAGAACAAATATTGTTGTTATGGATATTTTAAACGTGGGTTTAGAGGATATTAATTTCAATTGTATCGAATGAAGGGTTTTTAAAATCTTCTCAAGGAAGTAAATGTGCTACATTGAAAGTTAGTATGATAAAGATAGGGAGTGTGGCAATGATGGAGACGCTTTGGATGATTGAACCTTGGCACTGGTTGGTATTGGGTTTTGTGCTGCTGATTGTCGAGATGTTTGTTCCGACGTTTGCTAGCCTTTGGTTTGGTGCTGCCGCCATCATCGTTGCTGCGATTGCATGGTTATTACCTATTTCTATCTCCGTTCAAATTATTATTTGGTTGGTACTTTCCGCTATATTTCTGTTGGCATGGTTCAAGTTTGTAAAACCTTTGTCTGTTGATCGCACCGAAGCAGGACTGGGTGGTAGTGTCATCGTTGGTGAAATCGGTATGATTATCGTGCAGCCACAACCAAATAGAGCAGGTATGGTACGCTTTAGTGTCCCTATTGTTGGGGCGGCTGAATGGATGTGCCGTACTAGAGATGAGCAGGTGGCAGTCGGTGATAGAGTTGTGGTGACGGATATCGTCGGTAACGAGCTGATCGTGAGCAGTATGAAGGCTTGGGCAGCAACGAACAAAAATACGCAAGTATAATAATAGGGATGAGTTATGGAAAGCTTTAGTATTGTAATGATAGTTTTGGTCGCACTGGTCGTATTTACAGTGTTTAAGGGTGTGCGCATCGTCCCGCAAGGTTACAAGTGGGTGGTGCAGCGATTGGGTAAATATAGCCAAACACTAGAGCCTGGCTTAAATCTTATTATTCCTTATGTTGATGATGTCGCTTATAAAGTTACGACCAAAGACATCGTGCTTGATATTCCATCACAAGAAGTGATCACGCGAGATAACGTGGTTATTATTGCTAACGCCGTTGCCTATATTAGTATTGTGCGTCCTGACAAAGCGGTCTACGGTATCGAAGATTATGAATATGGTATCCGTAACCTGGTACAAACGTCTTTACGTTCGATTATTGGTGAGATGGATCTTGATAGTGCATTATCTAGTCGTGATGAAATCAAAATGAAGCTCAAGCATGCCATCTCAGAAGATATTGCTGATTGGGGTATCACGCTAAAAACAGTAGAAATTCAAGATATTAACCCTTCGCAGACTATGCAAGCGTCAATGGAAGAGCAAGCGGCAGCCGAGCGCCTACGTCGTGCGACAGTGACCCGTGCTGATGGTCAAAAGCAAGCGGCTATCCTAGAAGCAGACGGTCGTTTAGAGGCCTCACGCCGTGACGCTGAAGCGCAGGTGGTACTGGCAAAAGGTTCAGAAGAATCGATTCGTCTAATCACTGCTGCAATGGGCACGGAAGAGATGCCGATAGTTTACTTACTTGGTGAGCAGTATATTAAAGCGATTCGTAAGCTGGCTGAGTCTGATAACTCAAAAATGGTGGTATTACCAGCTGACATTCTAAGTACAGTAAAAGGCATGGTCGGTGATAAGCTTAAAGTCTAAATCACTGTACTTGAACCACATCCTATAGAGTTAACCCTTCAAAATAGTCAGTAAGCGTGCAACGCGCTGGCTATTTTTTTGACTTTGATTTGCCAAGGCTACCTTTAATGGATTTTTTAGCGTGTGATGTCACTTTTTTAATAATAAGAATACTGATACAAGGAAAATAACAATGACCAAACAACATCTGAATACTGAAATAATCTCAATAGAGGATTTCTCGCAAGGCAGCCCATTACCCTATAGTGTGCTTGATGCGACGCACATCAATGCCGCCTATCCTGAGCAAAAATTAGAGATTCGAGGTGGTGGCTATGGCTCAGACGCGGCGGCACATCCAACCAATGCTAACCAATTTTATGTGCTTACCGATCGAGGTCCCAATGCCGACTTTGATGGTATTGCCGGTAAAGGTAAGCAGTTTTTAGTGCCCGATTATACGCCTTCTATTGGGCTGTTTGAGTTGCAAGCTGACGGCAAAATTATTAAGATAAAAGAGATAGTGCTAAAAGATAGCAATGGCAAGTCTATCTCTGGGTTACCGAACCTAAAAGCCTTTGGCGGTACCAATGAAGTACCATATGATATAAATGGTCAGCCGATGACGGTCAATCCAAACCTGCCTTTTGATGCCATAATCAATCCGATTAAAAGCGATATCAATGGTTTAGATCCTGAAGGACTTGCTGTCCTCAAAGATGGTAGTTTTTGGATCAGTGATGAATATGGTCCGCATCTCGTTCACTATGATGCGGATGGGGTGGAAATTGAACGTATCAATGCATTTGCCAGTGATGAACGTAATAACGTAGTTGTGAATGGTCAGCGAGTTTTATTACCGGCAGAATTTACCAAGCGCCGCGCCAATCGCGGGATGGAGGCGTTAACCATCACTCCAAATCAGACCACACTGGTGGGTATCATGGAGTCATCGATGGACAATCCCGATAAGTCGGGGCGCGGCTCTAGCTTGACACGCATTATTACTATTAACTTAATCTCAGGACAAATAGCGCAGTATTTATATCGTCTTGATAATGCCGCATATGTGGCATCAGGAATAGTTGCTATAAATGAGCATGAATTTTATCTGATCGAGCATGACCGGAAATTTCCGCTACAAGATGAGGCGGCGAAAAAACTTATTTATAAAATGGATATCTCGCAAGCAACAGATATTGAAGCTGTGCTAAATGGCGAAAGTATCAAACAAGATGAGACTCTTGGCTTAACGATTGATGGACAACCACTTGAGCAAATAATTGCAGAAAACGAAGCAAACTGGCAAACGCTAGAAGAGGTGGCTATCAAGCCTGTCAAAAAAACCTTGGTAGTCGATGTCCTAGCTACTTTAGATTATCCGCACGATAAGCTTGAAGGTTTATGGCTACGTCAAGATGGTTCATTAGGTTTACTCAATGATGACGATTTTGCCATGACAGATTCAGAGATAATCAATGTAAAAAGTACCGTTGAACAGAAGTATCTCGATAAAGAAAAAACGATAGAAGATGCCAATCGATTATATCTCGTGATGCCTACCGAGTAGATATAGATAGTTTTTATTAGATCAAAGCATTTATCGTAAGCCAAAAAAAGACCTCGTTTGAGGTCTTTTTTATTGCTGCTAGTCTTAGTTTAGCGAACGGTCATTTAAATGACTTTTGAAAAGCGGTTTTTATGTTTCTTTTCAAGGTATTCATCGAATACCATGGCAACGTTGCGACCGAGTAGGCGACCTTTTGGCAATACTCTAATACCGGCAGCATCCATGTCAATCAAACGATCGTCTTGCATCTGACCTAATTGTTGGATTTCATCAATAAAATAAGTAATGGCATCGATACCGAATTTTTGATTGACGTCTCTAAAGTCGATATAGTCGTGACATAACAAATTCATAATCACATATTCACGTAAGCGATCTTTGATAGAGGTTTTAATCACGTTTACCGCTGGCATCACTGCAGGATTATCGCGCGCCGCATCGATGTTTTCTTTATAAACCTCCAAATCGGTATGATTTTGTAGGATATAGCTGCTATTGGCATTGGCAATTTGACTGATTGAAGAGACGCCAAAGCCTAATAAATCACAATCACCCATGATGGTGTAACCTTGAAAATTACGATGTAATTTACCTTCGCGCTGGGCGATAGCAAGCTCATCATCAGGCTTGGCAAAATGGTCAATACCAATATACTGATAACCTGCTTCGGTTAGGGTATTGATGGTATTACCAAGCATCGTAAGCTTGGCGGCTGGAGTAGGCAAGTCCGCCTCTTTGATTTGTCGTTGAGACTTAAAGCGTTCCGGCAAATGAGCATAATTAAATACCGACAAGCGATCGGGCGTCATCTCGATAATACGGCTTACGGTTTTATCTAAAGTCGTTGGCGTTTGATGCGGTAAGCCATAAATCAAATCGACATTGATAGAATGAAACCCTAGCGCGCGCGCTTCTTTTAACACATTTTCAATTAATTCTGCTGAATGTACCCGATTGACCGCAATTTGTACGGTTTCATCTAAATCTTGTACGCCCAAACTCACACGGTTAAAACCAAGGTTACGTAGAACTTGTAGCGTCTCGCCGCTCAGCTCACGTGGGTCAATTTCGATAGAATAATCGCCTTGGTCTTCCGGCAAAAACTCAAACTGGGTCTGCAAGAATTCCCAAAGTTGTATTAGTTCATTGTCTTGTAGAAATGTGGGCGTCCCACCACCGAAATGTAGCTGTTTAACCAGTGGTTTTTTACCGTTTTCTGGTGTGCTTAATAAGCTGCGTTTGTGCTTAATTTCAGCAATCAGATATTCTAGATAATCGCCAGCATCGCTGTTCTTTTTGGTGATGATTTTATTACAAGCACAGTAATAGCAAAGGTGACGGCAAAATGGAATATGGAAATACAGTGATAATGGCGCATGGGCTTCGCGCTCTTGCAGGATTTTTGTCTCAAGCCCTTCTGGCATCGGTGAAAATTCTAAAGCGGTCGGGTAGGAGGTATAGCGTGGCCCTGAACGATTATATTTATTAATGATGTCTTGATCGAATGCCGGCAGATGCTTACTGGTAATGCTGCCACGAGTGCTGGCATACGGATTGTCCAGCTGCATGACAGGACGTACCGTGGTGGGCTGCTCGCTCGCATTGATGGAGGGTTGAGATGCGCTATTGATATCGAATTGTTCTGACATGCAAGATTCCTCGTTTGACTGTATAAATCGTCGTTTTTACGTGATTGGTAAACGGCTTTTTTAAGTCGGGTAATAGCTTTGCTGGTCGCTATTTTGATATAGGTTATTTGGCTCACTGCGAATGACAATAATGCATAAGTCAGCTGAGCTATTTAGCATAAATTTCAAAGCTAAGCAGGTAATGACTAGTATAACAAATCATTAACTATAGTGGCATGGACAGCGAGTTTTTGTATATACCCATAAAGTTGTATTATTATAGGGTACAAAAAAAGACCTCAGGATTACCCTAAAGTCTTTTATATCAATATCAAAAATTACGCTAATTTATTCTCTGAGTTGAATCTTATTACCAACGGCTTGCTTGGAGATTTCACCAGCGCTAAAGGGCAGACGAATCCATTCTTTCGCAGAATAACGGCGCGTTTGGTCACGGTGATAAGGCCGTGTTTTATCGGCTGACTGTGAGTACGCTAGTAGCGCTTCTACCACAGGTCCTTTGTCATCAAACGTGACCGTCTGCATGTAGGTTGGACCATTGATAATTGGACCGTAAGTACCATCAACGTTTACAGTAGTTGTAGTTTTAACGCCGTTTCTATCGATAATTCTATTCCGAGATTGTGCAACATTGAAGACCCCTTCGCGACCTAATCCACCATGCATAGAGATTTTCTCATTATTTCTGCCAGCATCGATGACGTATTGCAGATCAGATAATGAGGCATCAAGCGCTATGTTTTTATCTTGAAAGAACCTGATGGAATCGCCTAGAGCGGTACGCGTACTCTCATTGATAAGCAAACCACTAGGGGTATTAACAGGATCGTTTACATTAAACTTAACACTAAAGGCATCATCAGTAGTTTCAGTAAAATCAACATTACTCCAAAACTCTCTAAAAACATGAGCACCTTGGCTATCCAAGTTGTTACGACGATCCCAGTTGCTTAAAACTGTGCAGGCTGCTGTAGCATCAACAGTGCCTCCTGTAGAAATAGGCATCATTGGCTTATCTTTACAATCAGCTAGTACATCGTCAAGTACCAATTCGGCAACATAACTGCGGTTGCCATAAACGACCTCTTGCATATTCTCTAGGTTAAAGGTATTACCGCCTAAATTATCTTTATTGCTTAATCGATCCGCTATCTGAGTAAGTCCCATCCGCGAACGCATCAGTAACGGTACACCATCTACTGGATTAGCACCTAGGAAAGGCAGTAAGCGACGGCGTAGCAAGGGTGAAAATTCAGTTAGTGGCTGTTGAGGATTGCTAAGCCAATAGCTGTCATTTGAGTTGGCGACATAGTCATTACGAATCAAGAAGGGTAAATTTGTCCGTCCAAAGATACCCGCTTGTGGTGAATCGGTATCACTGCCCCATTCACAGTCTGCTGTACTGCCATTAAGTGCTGGTAAATCTGCTGCAATCAAGCCGCCAAGGACTGGACCGGCATTGGCACTACAAGCTTCTAATTTTTGCTTGGTTACATGTGGAACGGTTGAGATATCGGCATACAGTGCCTTACCGTAACGGTCAGTAGCGATGGTATTGACGAAGCCCAGACCGACTATATCTTGCATTCTATCTACTAAATCTTCAACACTGGTAGCTTTATTCATACTACGCCATTGATTCAATGCACGAGGATTCTCAGAGGCTGCATCACGAATCGTAAAAGCTAGATTATAAGTGCCCCAAGCTGGCAGGGCACCACTAACCTTATCGACTGCTAGCATAGGTCCATATTGTGATAAATATATGGGTCGAACCAGCGTTTGATCGTTTGGTAGTTTAATAGTAATAGGAACCGCTTCGATATCACGCTGCTCAAACACACCAGCGCTATTTTTATAGTTATACTTCATCGGATTGCCATTCACCAGACTGAGCTGATAAAGGGTAAAGCGCTTGGCAGTAGAAACGGTATGACTCCAAGCAACGTCTTTGTTAAAGCCAATGTTAATGAAGGGTTGGCCTTGTTGAGCGGCACCCATGACATCAAGCTCGCCTGGCAGAGTTAAGTGAAACTCATAAAAGCGCTGTACGCCTTCCCATGGTTCATGCGGATTGCCATACATGACACCACTACTAGTACCGGTTACTTCACTACCGAATGCATACGCGTTACTACCGCCATCCATCGCGTTGATAGTGCTCATATCAAATGCAGGTGCTGATTCTACAACGGGATCTGAAGCCTCAACACTACGCATTCTAGAGCTACCCATTACGCCGTTTGCTGCAGGCGGCGCTGCAGCAACGATTGGACCGACAAAGTTAGATAAGCCACCACGCAAATTGGCTTTGCCATAAACTATCAATAAATCATCAATGGTGATCTCACGTACCCACTTAGCGTTAGCACAAGCAGGGTCAATATTGGCAACCCCTTTATCACGCAGATAACGACTATAACCGGCGGCATAGCCTGTTACGGCATCAATCACTTCAGGGTCTTGCGCCGCTAAAAATTCAGCTCGCCTAGCTGGAGAGTTATACCAAGTGTAGAAAACGTCGCTTGCCATATTACCTTCAGTACCTAGATATAGCATACTCTCACCGCTGGCCACCACTAGCTCACGGGCGAGTGAGCAGATATTATCTTCGGCAAAAGCATAACCGACGCCATAACCCAGCCCTTTGTAATCTTTAGCGGTGATATGCGGGATACCAAACTCAGTGCGCTGGATATCTGCCGCATACGTGTTGTCATCTATATTGCTACTAAAACTGTCATTATCCGAACAACCAGACAATCCCAATGAGACTGCCGCCGTCAATAGCGTAAGTGTGTACACACGCCGATTAAGCATTTTGATGCTCATAAGCTTACCCATCCATGGTTAATTACTATGTTATAAAGCGATAGCAAAAAAATTGCTACCCAGCTTTAAATGATCAATAAATTCCTTTTATTGTGCATGCTTTTTTGATTGCTCATACTTGCTAGTCATTAAGTTTTTCAATTATTTTTACTGTCCTAGCTAGCAGTAAAAGTGAGAAGGTTTAAATAAAAACTGTAAACATTTGATGAATCAGAAGAATCAAAAAGCATTCATCCATCATATAACAATTACAAACATCTATGTTAGTGAATATATTAGCTTATTAATCAATCATTTTTTCTTTAA